>CBDTTT010000355.1:0-2140 GCA_965363345.1 uncultured Chromatiales bacterium | reverse complement strand
GATAAGACTTACCGGATAGAACGCGACAGCATGGGCGAGTTGCAGGTTCCGGAGTCAGCGCTATGGGCAGCTCAAACACAGCGCGCAGTGAACAACTTCCCTATTAGCGGATTGACCATGCCACGTGCATTTATCAAGGCTCTCGGCCTGATCAAATTCGCAACGGCCGGCGCAAACAGCGAGCTGGGCTTAATGAAAAGCGGTCTTGCACAGGCTATTCAGACTGCTGCTAAGGATGTCGCTGACGGTAAATACGACGAGCATTTTCCTGTCGATATATTTCAGACCGGTTCAGGTACCAGCTCGAACATGAACGCCAACGAAGTGATCTCGAACGTTGCTAGTGCCAACAGTGGTAGCAACGTTCATCCGAACGATCATGTAAACATGGGGCAAAGCTCTAACGATGTTATCCCGACGGCTGTGCACGTGAGTGCCGCAATCGAGATTAACGACAAGTTGCTGCCAGCATTACGCCACCTGCATGCCGTCATTACTGCAAAAGCCGAAGAACTGGCTGACGTGGTCAAAACCGGCCGCACACATTTGATGGACGCTATGCCCGTCACTATGGGGCAGGAACTGAATGGTTGGGCGAGCCAGATTCAACACGGCATCGAGCGTATTGAATCTTCAATGCCGCGTCTATTAGGTCTGGCTCAGGGCGGCACTGCCGTTGGTACAGGCATTAATGCACATCCTAAATTTGGCGCCAAAGTTGCCACCATCCTTGGTGAACAGACCGGTCTTCCGTTCAAACCTGCAGACAACTACTTTGAGGCTCTGGCCACTCAGGACACAGCGGTAGAGATCTCCGGGCAGCTGCGTGCACTGGCTGTCTCCCTGATGAAGATTTCAAACGATCTGCGTTGGATGAACAGCGGACCATTGGCTGGCTTGGGTGAGATTGCATTACCTTCGCTGCAGCCGGGCAGTTCTATCATGCCGGGTAAAGTGAACCCTGTTATTCCTGAAGCGGTGACGATGCTTGCTGCTCAGGTCATGGGCAACGACGCAACAATCGCGATTGCTGGTCAGGCCGGTAATTTCCAGCTGAACGTGATGCTGCCGGTAGTGGGTTACAACCTACTGCAAAGCATTGAAATACTGGCGAACGGCTCCGTCGCTTTGGCTGATAGCGCTATCGCCGGCTTCACCGTAAATAACGAAAACCTGCAAGATGCCTTGTCACGTAATCCGATTCTGGTAACTGCGATGAACGCGGTTATCGGTTACGACAAAGGTGCTGCGATCGCCAAGAAGGCTTATGCCGAAAAGCGTCCAGTGCGCGATGTGGCGAAAGAAGAGACGGATCTCAGCTATGAAGAAATTGATCGTTTGCTAGATCCTGCCGAGCTTTGCAAGGGCGGTATCAAAACTTGAACCGCCTTTCGTCTCGATTGGCATAAGCATGCCGGTAACGTCAGAACTGATTGCTGAAATTCTGCGCGATACCCGTATTGCTGAACAACCCGGCCGGCAAGCTCTTGATGGGCTGCCGGCCGATTTAATTGAGGCCTGGTTTGTTCAGCCTTTGCGCGAAGCTGCTGTATTGCTGCCGTTGTTGCAGCGGGAAGAGGGGCTCACCGTACTCTTTACCCGTCGCACCAATCATGTGCGTGATCATGCCGGGCAAATCAGTTTTCCCGGCGGCAGTCGCGAAGCTCACGATAGCGACCTGATGGCGACAGCCCTGCGTGAGAGCTTCGAAGAAATCGGTCTGCCACCCGCTGCGGTGACCGTGGCCGGATATCTCGAGCCGCATCCGGTCATTACCGGCTTTGCAGTACTGCCGGTCGTGGGCATTGTTGAACCACCCGAATCATTTTTGCCGGACCCGGGCGAGGTTGCCGAGATTTTTGAAGTGCCTCTGGCTCACCTTATGGATCCGGCGCATTTCTCCGAGCATGTGCGCTATCGTAACGGTGTTGGTTTACCCACTTGCGAGTATCAGTATGGCGACTACCGTATCTGGGGTGCCACCGCTCACATGCTGCAATCGTTCATAAAATCAATCTCATAAATAAGATACAAATATCTGATATTAATGGATAAACTTCTATCAATAATGCGTCAATTGCGAGATCCCGAAAGCGGGTGCCCATGGGATATTCGGCAAACCTTTGAGAGCATCGCTCCG
>CBDTTT010000354.1:0-2150 GCA_965363345.1 uncultured Chromatiales bacterium | reverse complement strand
CCCAGGAATCGACAATGTAGTTGTTCATCGACAATAAGGGCACGGCCGGTTGGCCGGGAATCTGGCCATAGAAATGAAAGCGCAAAAATGAATGCACCTGTTCCTGCTCGACACTGCCGATTACTTTTTGGCGGGCATAGGCAAGATCGATCGGATCATCCAAATCCAGTTGTAATGCTGCGGGCTTTTGCTCAGCGCCATCGGAACATCCGGCAACCATGCCTATGGCGCCGATGCCGGCAATACTTGCAACCGCATCCCGTCGTGTGATCTTCGATGTATCCATGCCGTATCTCCAAATAGAGTATTGCCTACTGTACAGAAATGCTGGCCGAGACAGAAACGCTAGATACGCTCTCAGACCACTAAAACGCCAATAGCAAAATGGCCGTGCTGGCGAGGGCGCCAATAACCGGCACGGCAATGGGCAGTGACCGGACACCTTCCGGTTTGGGTTCACGGTACTTGATCCGAATCAGGCTCAGATTAATGAGTACAAACACCACCAACACTATACCGCTGGTGATTTTAGCCAGTTGGACAAGGGGCAGGGCAAGAGCCAGCAACAGTGTTAATGCCCCGGCAACAAGTGTTGCTGTTATAGGTGTTTGCGTCTTCAAATTTATTGTGGCGAGAAACTTTGGTAGCCACTTATTACGACTCATGCCATAGAAAATTCTGGAAGCCATGATGATTTGAATGAGCGCCCCATTGAGTACTGCAACCAAGCCTATGAGGCTGATAAACGCTGATGAGCGCCCCGTCGCAACCTGATAGACGTCTGCCAGCGGTGCATCGCTAGTCGCTAGCTCCGAGGGCGGTATCGTGGCAATTGCCACTAGTGAGACCACTAGATACAGAGCAGTGGAAATAAAAAAGGCCAGTAAGATTCCGCGGGGGATGGTTTTTTGTGGCTGTTTTACTTCTTCGGCTATGTTCACCATGTCTTCAAAACCAATAAAGGCGAAGAAGGCGAGAAACGCCCCGCCGAGCAGACCCTGCCAGGCCAATTCATTCAACGGGGGTATAGCATGCAGTGATAATTCAGCCAGATTAACCAGGGCAGGTAACTGCGGCATTGCCACCACAACAATCCACACCAAACCTCCGACTTCAATCAACGTGAGTGCTGCGGCTACCCTTGCCGATTGCAAAATTCCACGTATGGCAATTAGGGTGAGTATTACCAGCAGGATAAGCACGACAAGCCAGTCCGGCGCGGTAACAAATTCTCTGAAGTAACCGAGAAAGCCACGTGCCATTGTTGCTGCCGACACCAGTCCTGCAAATGCGATTAGCAAACCCACTGTTATGGATAACGCTTTGCGACGAAAAGCCTTTTCCAGATACACGGCTTCGCCCGCACTTAGCGGATAACGGGCTGCGAGTTCGCCATAACTCAGGCCGCTAAATACAGCAATAATGGCAGCGAGTAAAAAAGCAAAGGGTGCTAGCAAGCCTGCTTCGCCTGCCACCTTGCCTATGAGTACATAGATTCCTGCACCAATGATGTTACCCACGCCATATAGCACGAACAGCCCAAGGCCTACGTCGCGACGCAGAACGGGTTGGGGGTTATCCGGCTTTTGCATAGCCTTAGCTTAGCAAATCAGAAGTGATGTTCGGTATCAGGGTTAATTCGCTATTACCTAAACACAAAGAGCTTCCCAATTATTGTTAGCCCTATATATATGGCTAGCCCCACAGGATTCGAACTAGGGCTATACTGAAACTCAGGTCCGGGGGGCAGTTATGAAAAGACAAGCGAGTGATTGGGCGGGAAATATAGTCGCATTTGTGGCTGTTATTGCAGTTAATGGCATGGCAAATGGGATACCCATTGGCGGCCAGACCACCGGTGAGATTTCGGCAAAGTACCCATCTTTGTTTACTCCGGCTGGGTTTACTTTTTCAATCTGGGGTTTGATATATCTATCGCTAGCCGCGTTTATCGTTTATCAGGCGTTGCCATCGCAACGAGACAACGTTTCTTTGGAACAGATAGGCGTGCCATTTAAGTTAAGTTGCGTCGCGAATGCGTTTTGGATATTTGCCTGGCACTACGATTACTTGCTTGTTTCACTCTTGCTAATGCTAGGGATACTGTTTCCATTGACGCAGATATTTCGCTCCCTAAATGCAAACAGCAG
>CBDTTT010000353.1:0-2151 GCA_965363345.1 uncultured Chromatiales bacterium | reverse complement strand
AAGCTCTTACCGCATCAAAGACCGGGCCCTCATTCAGCCATACTTCCTTTTCCCTACCAATGTCAGTAGCAACAGCGGTAAACCTTATTGGCAAACCCTCAATCGTATGGTCACCAACAAGCTCTCTAAGCGTATCAATAACGCGATCGCCTTTGACAAATCCGCCATTGGCAAGAGTCACATCCAGTAGTTTAATGATATCCAACTTATCCAGTGCCCGAAGCCACTCAGTAAAATCGTCTAGCTTGCCACATGCATAGATTGCACCGACTAGTGCACCCATCGAGCTACCGCTAATAGACTTGATTTGAAAGTCATGCTCTTCAAGCCAACGAATCACACCAATGTGCGCCATACCCCTCGCACCACCGGCACCCAAAATCAGGGAAACAGTTTTCGACTCAGTCATCATTAGACATCAACGCTCCAGACATGGCACTTACGAATTGCTGACGCAGGCTATCGGTAGCATCTTGCGTATAGGTCTGGCCCGGCTCAGATGCCCACACCAAAGCAGGCCAGCAGTAATCATCAGGGTTTCGACCAACAACATGAATATGCAGCTGAGGAACGATATTTCCCAAAGCAGCAGTATTGAGTTTGGTGACATCAGGCAAGCTCTTCACGAACCGGGAAACAAGATTGAGTTCTTCGAGAACCTGCTGTTGCTCAGACAGGGGCAGATCCATCAACTCCACGGCGGCAACGCCCGATGTCGATTCCGGTACCAAAATAAACCAAGGAACGTCTGCATTGTTCATTAGCAAAATATGACAGACGGAAAGCCGCCCCAAATAGACACAGTCTTCCTGCAATCGTGGGTGCAATTCAAAAACAGACATCTGATGAGCTCCCGCTACCAGCGCACAAATTAATATCGGAATGTGCCGGATACCGGCAAATTAGTTATTAGGAAAACTAAATCTAACACCAATATTCGCATATCGGGAATCATAATCCGAACTCAAGGATTCAGCTTTGTAGCGGGTAACCGTGTAGCCGCCTGTCAGACTAAAATACGTACTCAGGTGCCAGACGGCGCCTGTGTTTACTGAATAACCATCGTCAAAGTCGCCAACAAGATAGGCGCCCCGGGCAAACAGCTCAAACATCGCAATATTTGCCCTAATGCCGGCAGCCAAGCCAGGACCATCAGCGTCATCAAGCGGCGATTTTTGTTTATCAAAACGCCATTGTGCTGATACATCCAAGCTGATTGCTGCAGCCGGATAAAAAATATAGCCCGCCCTCAACAAAGTACTCTTGCTACGCAGCTCTGCGGGCTCATTGCTTGGTTTGTCACCCTCAACATCGGCATAAGAGGCTGCCAGCCAGAATTTATTGTCGATGGCATAGCTACCGGAAAGCTGAAAACCATCTTGGTGCCAACTGGAACGGGGCGAGCGTGTCTGCTCAAACTGACCAGTCAAATAAGACAGCTCTGTGTAGTTGTAGTTAGGGGGTTCGGCCTGAGCAACAATAGTAGATAGCCCAAAGCATAACGCGCCGATAATTAACCAGCGGTTCATCAGGAGTTACAAATGAATGGTCGGCAACGACTATTTATAGTAGTCATCAACGGGGCTTTTCTTATTACGGCGCTCGCGCCCTTCACGATTATTAGAACGTTCATCGCCAATAGGCATGCCTGTCGACAATGCACCGACAATACTCCGACGGTCATCACCGACACGGCGATCATCAATATTGCGATACTGACAGCGGCACAACCCCGGATCACCGCAATTTGCCAGTGGCACTTTGGGCGCTTCAGAAATCAGAAAACGGCGGCCGCCCATATTAATAGCAGCATCGCAACAATGCTTATCAGGCATAAATTCCAGCCCCGCATGCGTACTCTTGGACTTAGTTTGGTTCTTTGTTTTTGATGCGGCCTTGGAGCGAGCACGAGTCAGAAAAAATGCGGCTGCTGCTATACCAAAAATGACAAGGATCCAACCGAACATTACTTACCCTCAGAGCGATCCGGGTAAATTTCACCGGGCACTCACTGTTTATTCAACCAATTTGCTCTGCTGCTAAAAGAGCAAAACATGGCCTATTTATTCAGTCTCTAGACAGCCCAAAGAGCAAGCTGGGCAGACGTTACAGAGCATATTGACGTTATAGCACGGCGGCGGCTAACGCCTC
>CBDTTT010000352.1:0-2157 GCA_965363345.1 uncultured Chromatiales bacterium | reverse complement strand
AGACACGCAATTTTACTCTTACCGGCGTGATGGCGTGACGGGTCGCCAAGCAAGTCTAATTTGGCTCGAAAAGCCCTCCATATAAGCAAAACCAGTGGTTTTCAGCTATTGAAAACACTGTATTTTGGCCGCATATTTAAGGTATAGATTATTCAACCGAATATGAGGGTGCTCCGATGCGGATGGACAAATTAACCAGTAAGTTTCAGATGGCATTAGCTGATGCGCAGTCGTTGGCCGTAGGTCAGGATCATCAGTTTATTGAGCCTGTGCATTTGATGGTGGCATTGCTCGACCAGCAGGGCGGGAGTGTGCGTCATCTGCTAACAAAAGCAGGTGCCCGAGCGAACGTGCTGCGCTCCAAGCTGGGCGAGGCGATTGATCAGCTGCCGACCGTGCAGGGTGCAGGCGGCGATGTGCATATCTCGAATGACCTCAGTAAGTTGCTCAATGTAACCGACAAGCTTGCTCAACAACGCAATGACCAGTACATCTCTAGTGAGCTTTTTGTACTCGCTGCTTGCGATGAAAAAGGTGTACTTGGCAATGCATTGAAAGATGCGGGCGTTGTTCGTGGCGCATTAGAAAAAGCTATTGATGACATGCGTGGTGGTGAGTCGGTTGATGACCCGAATGCTGAAGAGAGTCGTCAGGCCCTGGAAAAATACACAATTGATTTAACCGAACTGGCTGAGCAGGGCAAGCTCGATCCGATCATTGGTCGCGATGATGAAGTGCGTCGCACGATTCAGATTTTGCAACGCCGTACCAAAAATAACCCGGTGCTTATCGGCGAACCCGGTGTTGGTAAAACAGCAATTGTAGAAGGTTTGGCACAGCGTATTGTGAATGGCGAAGTGCCGGAAGGTGTTAAAGGCAAGCGGGTGCTGTCGCTCGACATGGGCTCCCTTATTGCCGGCGCCAAATTCCGCGGTGAGTTTGAAGAGCGCCTGAAAGCGGTATTGAACGACCTCTCCAAGCAGGAAGGTCAGATAATTCTGTTTATCGATGAGCTGCACACCATGGTAGGTGCGGGTAAAGGCGAGGGCGCAATGGATGCGGGCAATATGCTTAAGCCTGCGCTTGCCCGTGGCGAACTGCATTGTGTGGGTGCTACAACGCTCGATGAGTATCGCGAATACATCGAAAAAGATGCGGCCCTTGAACGCCGTTTCCAAAAGGTTGTTATTGAAGAGCCGACGGTAGAAGACACCATCGCAATTCTGCGTGGTTTAAAAGAACGTTACGAAGTGCATCACGGCGTCGAGATTACCGACCCAGCTATTGTGAGTGCGGCTACTTTATCGCATCGCTATATCACCGATCGTCAGCTGCCGGATAAAGCCATTGATCTAATTGATGAAGCTGCTTCGCAAATTCGTATGGAACTCGACTCTAAGCCGGAAGCGTTGGATCGACTTGAGCGTCGCATCATTCAGTTGAAAATCGAGCGTGAAGCACTAAACAAAGAAGATGATGATGCTTCCAAGAAGCGCCTTGTTGATATTGAATCGCAGTTGGCGGAGCTGGAAAAAGAGTATTCCGATCTTGAAGAAATCTGGAAGGCTGAAAAGGCCGCTGTGCAGGGTGCTACTCATCTAAAAGAAGAGTTGGAACGCGCCCGGGTAGAACTCGATACCGCCATGCGTGCCCAAGATCTACAGCGCGTGTCGGAGCTCCAGTACGGCAGAATTCCTGAGTTGGAGCAAGCCATTGAGGCTGCAGGTCAGACCGAGCAGAAGGAGAACACTTTGCTGCGCAACAAGGTCACCGAAGAAGAAGTTTCAGACATCGTTTCGAAGTGGACGGGTGTGCCTGTCAGTCGGATGCTCGAGGGTGAGCGTGAACGTTTGCTGGGTATGGAAAAAGAGATTCATGCGCGTGTAGTAGGGCAGGAAGAGGCTATCGTCGCGGTTTCGAATGCGATTCGCCGCTCCCGTGCCGGGCTTTCCGACCCGAACCGGCCAAATGGCTCGTTTCTTTTCCTCGGCCCGACAGGCGTGGGCAAGACGGAGTTAACCCGCGCACTAGCTGAGTTTATGTTCGACAGTGAAGATGCCTTAATACGTATTGATATGTCGGAGTTTATGGAGAAGCATTCTGTCGCGCGCTTGATTGGCGCGCCTCCGGGCTATGTCGGTTATGAAGAGGGTGGCT
>CBDTTT010000351.1:0-2172 GCA_965363345.1 uncultured Chromatiales bacterium | reverse complement strand
AGATCAAGTGATGCGACAATAGGCCTGGCCTTATTCCATTTCTTCTCGGCCTCAATCAATATCGGAGCGGGACACTCGCGCAACAAATGCCAATCGGTCGATGTATACAAAAAACTACCTGAGCGATGCGCCGTCTTAATGACCGCAAAATACTTCTTCTGCGAACAACGCTTGCTCACCCACTCATGCACGCTCTTCTCCCAGACCACACGCACACTAAATTTCAAGCCATCCGGCGCCTGCTTCTTAACCTCAGCCTCTAGCCAAGCCTGCTTCTTTGCCACCAATTCGGCTTTTAGCTGCTTCTTTACCGGGGCTGAAATATCGGTCAGATACTCATAACAAAAGCCCACAACCTCAACAGGCGCATTCAATTTCCTTGCGAGGGCC
Organism: uncultured Chromatiales bacterium; assembly: GCA_965363345.1. Taxonomy (GTDB): domain Bacteria; phylum Pseudomonadota; class Gammaproteobacteria; order Steroidobacterales; genus JABIQA01. Next base: position 1,782 of record CBDTTT010000351.1, on the reverse strand, counting down.
AGCCCTCGAGCAAGAGCAATCTGACGCTTATTTTCTAGGTCGGCAATAATCATTATCGGCTGCATCATTCTCTCCGGTATCGGTGCACAAGACACCAGTCATCAATCTATTCTTATTGTGGTCTGCTTATGGTCTGCCCGGCAAAATACCGCCCTGCAGAGTGATGCCTTGAGCTGGTTTGGATTCCCACAGCTGTTCGGCAAAGCGGGGAATACTCATCGCCGCTATGGGGAAACACTCAATAAACTGCTTCGGAGCCAAGGGGATGCGATGCAATGCATAGCAGAAAAAGTCTCGCTCATCGACATGCCAGAACCCTGTCACCTTAGTATTGCTTGAAACCGAACCATCTTCGTTGAAATAGGCGTCGAACTCATATTCACCAGCATCGGTAATCATCTTGTAATGAGTGGTATTAGTCATCATGTGATTCCAGAAACTCGGGTGCTTTTCAGCGATGCTCGCACCCTCTGGCAAGACATCTTCTTCAAGAACAGGACGCGGCCAATCGGCAGCCCCCGTTTCCAGCATCATAAAGGCCACTATTGCGACACGATCAGTTTCAGGCACACCCTCGGGAATCATCATGCGGGTGCCGGGAACGAGTCCCTCGGGGTCTGCAATGAATTTGCCTATAGATGCGGCGGTCCATTCAAAATCAACACTCTTCATTGCGTCCGAGTAGCCAAAAGACTCTTGCTGACCCGGCTTATCTCCGAACACCCCATACAAATTGGGGCCGACCAGACTACTACCGCCCTCTGCGAGGGTATGACATGCGCTACAGCGCTGCTGAAAAGTCACACGCCCCTGTTTGTAATCGGCGTTTACCAGCGCCTCGCGACTAAACTCATCGGCAAAAGCCGTAACACTTAAAAAGCCAACAAACAGAATCAGAAATTTCATGGATTGCCCCGAGGGTATCTAAATTATTTATACGGCTAACTAGCTTTGTGGATCAATGAAATTATCGGGCACCAATACAGTGTCTTTAGCCTGCTCGCCCGGGAGCGTCTCAGGGTAATCCAGGGTGTAATGAAGCCCTCTACTTTCTTTACGATCTAAGGCACTGCGAATAATCAAATCGGCAACGGTCACGAGGTTACGTAACTCAATCAGGTTGTTATCAATTCTGAAGTTGCTGTAATACTCTCGAATCTCAGATTGCAGCAGGCGTACGCGATGACTGGCCCGCTCGAGACGCTTATTCGTCCTTACGATACCTACGTAATCCCACATAGTACGGCGAAGTTCATCCCAGTTATGCGTTACAACGATCTGCTCATCAGCATCCGTTACCTGACTCTCATCCCAATCCGGCAATTCAACACCGGCAGTACCAATAGAATCGACCTTCAAAATACGTGCACTTGCCGCCATCGCGAAAGTCAGGCACTCAAGCAATGAGTTGCTCGCAAGACGGTTGGCTCCGTGTAGACCAGTGGAACTGACCTCACCCACTGCATACAAACCTGCAACATCGGTGCACCCTGAGAGGTCAGTAAGCACGCCACCACAGGTGTAATGCGCCGCTGGCACAACCGGTACCGGCTTACTCGTCAGGTCAAAACCAAGATCTGCGCAACGCTCCGTAATATTCGGAAAATGCTCGCGAATAAATTTAGCCGGCTTGTCACTAATATCCAGATAAACCGAATCATAGCCGCCACGTTTCATTTCATAATCAATTGCACGAGCCACGATATCGCGGGGGGCCAATTCAGCCCGATCGTCATGCGACGGCATAAAACGACTGCCGTCGGGGAGACGCAAGAGAGCACC
>CBDTTT010000350.1:0-2174 GCA_965363345.1 uncultured Chromatiales bacterium | reverse complement strand
GTTGTATTTGGTGCCTCGGGCGCCTCAGGACGCTACATACTTGGGGAGCTGCAAAAAGAGGGTCGTACCTTTGTTGGCGTGAGCAGAAACATAGAGCGCGCCAGTGAAAATGCCAGTGGTGACTACCAATGGGTGCAGGCTGATGTGCGTGATCCTGCTCAAATAGAGGCCGTGCTAAAAGATGCAACACATGTCATTTCTGCATTGGGGGCAGTCAAGTTTAAGGGTGAAAATGGTCCAGAGTTTGTTGACTATGAGGGCGTAGCCAATGTTGTTGATGGTGCCGTAGCTGCGGGTGTCCAGCATATGGTGCTCATCTCTGCATCAGGTGTTACCACGGATGGTCATCCGCTGAACAAACTTGGCAAGGTAATGGACTGGAAGCTTAAAGGCGAAAACCATCTGCGAGCAAGCGGCTTGGCTTACACCATTATTCGTCCTGGTGGGCTAATGGATAGAGATGGCGAAGAGTTTCTCTTGGTTTTCCGTCAAGGTGATGATTTGCCCTACACGTCAAAACTCAGCGTGACGTCTCGCGGTGACCTGGCCCGTATATGCATAGCTGCGATGGATAGCCCCGCCGCAAGTAATAAGATACTAGAGGTTTTTAACGACCGTACGAAGCCCGCAGAACAGAACGATTGGAACGCAGAGTTTATGACTCTGGCTGCAGAAAAATGAATGTTGTCATTACCGGCAGTACTAAGGGGATCGGGTTTGGTATGGCCCGAGAATTCGTATCGCTGGGTCACAACGTAATGGTTTCCAGCCGTCATAGTGCGGCCGTTGATGATGCAGTAGTGCGGCTTAACGCCGCTGGTCGCGGGCGTGCCATAGGTAGGGTGGCAGATGTTGCCAATTATGCCGATGTGCAGGCGTTGTGGAGCGCCAGTAAGGCAGCGTTTGGTAGTGTTGATATCTGGATTAACAATGCCGGTATCACCACAGAGAGTGCCAACATAGACGAATTACCTGAGGATCAAATCCTGTCTGTTGTATCCACCAATCTGATCGGCCTCATGAACTGTTGCAAAATTGCAATCAGTGGCATGTTGGAGCAAGGGCAGGGAAAAGTATTCAATATGGAAGGTTTCGGCAGCGACGGCTTGACGCGCGAAGGTTTAAGCGTCTATGGCTCTACCAAGCGGGCTGTGCGCTATTTTACCAAGTCGCTGGTTAAAGAGTATGCGTCAACTGATTTGACAATTTGTTATATGAGTCCAGGGATAGTGGTTACCGATTTGTTGACCCGACATATGGTTGATTCTGAAGCAGAGGACTTTCAAAAGCGTAAGCGATTTCTTAATGTGATGGGCGATCACGTAGGAACCGTTGCACCTTTTCTGGTTGCGGGCGCGATAAAAGCCAATAAGACCGGAGCTGCAGTGCGCTGGATGACCCCCGGGCAAGCCTTGGGTCGGTTTATCAAAAGCTTATTTGTTAAGCGTGACTTGTTTAATGAGGCCGTTTGATCTGAGCTTATGATCACCGAGTTATTGGCGAGCATGTCGTTTTTAGCTAGCTCTATATTGGCGTTAAATCGCCGTCACCGACGCTCACTTTTATGCTAATTGAAGGTTTACGCCGACGTTACCGTTTGTTCCGAGATCGTGATAGAACGCTTGCGGACTATTAGCGCCGCACATAATAGAATAATTTGGTAGGTGCCCACGGCCGCAAATGGTGCCCAGGGCCCAAAGGTATCGAAGAGCCTTCCTCCGATTCCTGTGAATACCAGAATTCCGAAAGCACCAAACATTTGTCCGGTGGCAATAATGCTGCCGCGCTGATTAACCGGAGCTTCCTGCCCGATCAGCGCCATCTGGGCTTTCACCATAAAGCCGGTGCCCAGTGTTAGCAGGATCAGCAACGGAAGCATCGCAAAATCCAATGGGGAGGTAACAAAGTACATCGATAGATAGCCTGCTGCTGCGACAATTAGCGCCGTGCACATCGCTGTCATTCTGTTGACCTTGTCGAGGTACCAGCCGAACAGGGGTGCCGCGATGAAGCTGAACACGTACATGATGGCGATCAAGCTGCCGAAACGTGTCATCGATTCGCCGGAGGTGAGGCCCTGTTCTCGACCGGACTGGATAGCCCAAAGAGCCAGGAACAAACCTTTAATCACAACATCCGAACGTGCTGCAAGGGCGGCGGCATAAGAGATGGCA
>CBDTTT010000349.1:0-2176 GCA_965363345.1 uncultured Chromatiales bacterium | reverse complement strand
TGGTGGATGCGGGGTAAACTTGCTTTAGTGGAGTCCGCGCCCGCAGCCCCGGTAAAGCTGCTCGTTAAATGCTACTTCTACGCCCGTTTCAAAGCGCTCACCGCTCATGTCATCACTGCAGGTTTTACCAAGAATACGGATCTTGATGCGGTTCGTGCCATCAGTGCTGGTGTAGACCGCATTTCTGGATTCGGGTTCTGCCTTATCTCCATCTATAAGAAATGAATAGCGGTTCTGCCCATAGTTGGTAATAAACACCATTTCCTGGCCGGATATTTCCAGCGTCCACCCCGGTTCGTTGCCTTGTCCGCGATAGTCGACCCCCCGCAGTTTGGCATCTTCAAGTATCGATGCTTTACGGTTTTCAACGCAGTGGTCCTGTCCCTCCGGAGTTTCGAGAATGGCCTCACTGCCTTTGTTCCAGAAGCTAAGTTCTCCGTTGCTGTAACGACTGCCTGATGCCGATCTGGCTGCGGGAAGCAGGACGGTTTTTCCCGGCAGAAATAGCCACATGCCATCTGTTGATTTACGAAAGTCGGTAACCACATAGCCGTTAATTAAGCAGTTGTAGGCGAACGTTTTGAGTTGGCCTGATGGGCTTTGCTTCGCATCTAAATTAGTGATCTGCGGGGGTGCAGGCGCTGCAGGGAGAGAATCGGATGAGTCACAGGCGCTAAGCAGTGTTGATGCCGTTAGCAACAGTGTCCAGAAAGTGGCATGTGTTCTGGATGCAGCAGCAATAGATGCAATCATGGCGAATCCGGATTGTTATTGATTTTATGTAATCGCGATTTTGACCTGTTGCTTTATGGTTGTCACTAGTAAAGCTAGTGTGATCAGCCTCAGTTCGGGCGCATAAAGATCATAAAGTGCTGTTGGGGCAGAATATCGAGGGTTTGTTGCCACACCAATCCTGTTGCTTCGAGTTCTGCTATCGATTGTTTTTCTGTCATCTTGTGTAGCCGCTTTATTCTGATGCTTGGGTCTTCACCGCGGTATTCGATAAGCACCAGCTGCCCGCCGGGTTTCAAGCTTGAGTAGAGGTTTTGCATAACTTCGCGCGGAAATTCAAACTCATGATACGCATCAACCAGTAATACCATGTCGATGCTAGCTAGCGGCAAGTTCGGATTCGTCTCCGTGGCTTTTACCGGAATGATGTTATCGATATTCGCCATTTCTGCTCTGGTGGTGAGCATTTCGAGCATTTCAGGCTGTATGTCGACTGCATAGACGCGCCCTGATTTGGCTAGCTTTGCCATGGGTAACGCAAAGTAGCCTGTACCCGCACCTATGTCGGCAATAGTTGAGTTTTTCTTGATTGGCAGATTGGCAATTAGTAAGTCGGTTCGCTCTTCAGCTTCGCGGCCTTGGCGTTCAAGCCAGTCTGCACCAAGGTGTCCCATTACGTGAGATATTTCCCGGCCCATGTACACCTTGCCAATGCCCCCGTTGCCGGGATTTTGGAATTTGTACATGCCATCGTCAGTGCTGACTGAAGTATCACAGGCAGCAATAAGTGGCAGCGTGATCAGGGAAACGAAAACAGCGCCCTTAAGGCGCTGTATGAAATCCATTTTGTATAACGGTTTCGTAGTAAATCCAGCCTGAATCACTGTAGACCTTTGCGTGGTTGAGCAGCCAGGGGGAGAGATGGTGGAGAGGCTGCTCGGTGGTGTCATTTGCGGGGGGGAGCCGGTTAGACTACGCAGGATCTATCAGTGACCCAAGCTGAAAAGAGGTTGCTTTTCGCTCAGTTCTGAAAGCTACTTTCATCGCAATCACACGTGCGATCACACTCGTTAGTGCCAATGTCACAAGAAATTCGAAAATAGATATAAACACTTCTTGCTCCATTAATTTTCTATTAGCTAGTTAACTGTGGTGTCTTGCTGTGTGAATAAGGATTCGTACTTTATGTAATTCTGGATTCAAACTAAATTAATAGTTGGGGTCATAAACCTTATGGTTCTCTTTGAAACGTATTGACGGATAGTCTGGGCCGTTTTGGATCCTAATTGAGATTAGGTTTACAAGAGAGATCAGCAAAAACGAAAACAGCGCCCTTAGGGCGCTGTATGAAATCGTATTTATATACGGGTTTCTGTGTAAATCCAGCCGGGATCATCGTAAACGCTTGCGTGGGGTAGCAGCCAGGGGGAGAGATGGGGGAGAG
>CBDTTT010000348.1:0-2191 GCA_965363345.1 uncultured Chromatiales bacterium | reverse complement strand
CACTCATGCCAAGCTTTCGACCAGCCGCAGCAAAGCTTTGTAACCGCGCAACCTGAACAAAAATCGCCACTTTTGAGATCGGGTCCATGCGGTTAGCCTTGACTTGTTTAGTAACTAAATGGAACTAGTGTAGTGATTAATCACCATATTCTAAACTTTGAGAATATAAGTATGATATGAGCATGAATGTTTTAACACAATGTTTTTGGAGATTATCATGATTAAAGCTTATACCTTTAAGCAGCTCGGTCACGCCAACCATGGTTGGTTGGACGCGCGGCATCACTTTAGTTTCGCCAACTACCACAACCCCACGCGTATGGGATTTGGCGCCTTGCGGGTTATCAATGATGACATCATCAAGGCCGGCGCAGGGTTTGATACGCACCCGCACAAAGACATGGAGATCATAACCTATGTCCGTAAAGGCGCAATCACGCATCGTGACAGCCGCGGCAACCTGGGTCGCACCGAGGCCGGCGACGTGCAGGTTATGAGTGCGGGTACGGGTATCTTCCACTCCGAGTTTAATCTCGAGAGCGAAGACACCAACCTGTACCAGATCTGGATAGAGCCGAACAAGATTGGGGTTCAACCACGTTGGGATGCGAGGGAGTTTCCAACTGAAGAAACCGAAGGTGGCTTGACCTTGCTCGTCTCAGGAGATGGTCGTGCGCCCTTGCAAATTCACCAGGACGCTACCATTCACGCGGGACCTATCAATGCCGGAAGTGAGCTCGGGCATGCAATTAAGCACCAGGCTTACTTGTTGGTATCCAAAGGTGCGATTGCGCTTGATGGTCATTCCCTCAAGCAAGGCGATGGCGCCGAGATTCGTGATGTGGACAGTATCAACCTGACGGCTGTAACGGATGCCGAAGTGCTGATTATCGACGTACCGGAACGGGCGCGTCATTGAACACATAGATTAAATTCTTGAGAAAAAGGAACTGGAAAATGAAAATATTGCATATCGATGTAAGCGCCCGCAAAGACGATTCGGTAACACGCAAACTGAGCGCACAACTGGTAGGCCGGCTGGCCGGCAATAATGGTCAAGTGACCTACCGTGACGTGAGTGAAGGCTTGCCCTTTATCGATGAAGCCAAAATCGCGGCCTATTTCACCGCACCCGGGGAACGTACCGATGAGCATCGCAAAGCGATCGCTTTGTCGGACACCATCGTCTCCGAGCTAAAAAACAACGATATTCTGGTAATTGGAGTACCAATTTATAACTTCTCAATGCCAGCCTCATTAAAGGCCTGGGCTGATCTGGCAGCGCGCGTTGGTGAGACCTTTCGTTACACTGCGACGGGGCCAGAGGGCTTGTTGGAGAACAAAAAGGCTTATGTTGTTATCGCTTCAGGTGGCACCAGGATTGACTCGCAAATCGATTTCCTGACCCCGTGGCTACGCCATTTCCTTGGTTTTATTGGAATTAAGGATGTGACAGTAATTAGCGCGGATACGTTGAATCAGAATTTTGACGCAGGTCTTGCACAGGCCGAACAACAATTGGTAGCAGCAGCCTAGCATAATGGGTTCGCTCAGCCGAAGCTTACTGGCCCTGGTTGCAGGCTTCTGCGACACGGCGACTTTTATTCATATGGGCGGTGTATTTTCAGCACATGTAACCGGGAATTTTGTGCTGTTTGCGGCCGCATTAGCACAAGGTGTGCAGGGTGATGACTATTTAAAAATTATGACATTTCCTGTGTTTATATGCGGTGTCGCCGTCGCAATGCTGATCGCCGGTCGCAAGGCTTCGCCGCGGCGTAAGGTCAAACGAATTTTATTGATGATGACGCTATTGTTGCTGGTCGCTGCAACGTTGGCATTAACTGGCAACCACGAATTACCAGGTGTTCAGCCTGGTAATGATGATGTGCTGATTACCATGCTCGTGGTTACTGCCATGGCCATGCAAAACTCGATACATCGTTTTATCAAGGGGCCTATGACCACCGTGATGACAGGCACCGTTATGAACACAACGGCGCGCTTCATTAGTCGGCACGTTCTGCATATCGAAGCAGACCCACAGCAAGCACCGGCACCCCAGGTCAAGCCTCTGATGATGATTGCAGCATTTGCGATTGGCTGCTTGATCGCTGGGTTTCTAACCGTTAGATTTGGGCTTGCCAGTATCATCATGCCAGCGGGACTGCTGTGCTTGGTGACAGCAATC
>CBDTTT010000347.1:0-2191 GCA_965363345.1 uncultured Chromatiales bacterium | reverse complement strand
TCATCAATGAGCGTGTCGAAAAATACCACCATGCTGGGCTGCCCCTTACTGAAGCGTGCGCGGTCAGTAAAGGCGATACAGCCTTCCGCGGGAACGTCTTCCGCAAGAGCTTTAATTGCCGCAATCCGGTCGAGTAAACCGTGTTGCGGGTTAGGAAATGTATGACGACGGTTTTCATTAATAACCGTCCACTCATCCATGGCATCACTGCCGAATACATTGCCCTCGACATCCTTCGTATCAACAACGATTATGCCAGCCGGTGTCAGCAACGCGTATTCAAAATGAATCTCGCCTTCATTGCCATCGGGCAGCAGAAAGTCATGGAGTAAGTATGTGCTGGCCGCCCGGATGCGCGCATCAATGGTGCGATTCATGCGTCGACGTATAACAAATACCAATAGACCAATAGGAATGCTGACAAGCACCGCGATCATTGCAAGTGATTGGACGTCCATTCCGATCATAGTTTCCGGCTCACTTAGAGGTATGCGGCAGCAGCAGCTGCTGTCGAATCTACAGTATCAAACTCAGAAGGCAGCGTGAGAATTCGCTCAAGCTCGGTTGGCACAGGCAATGTTTCATTTACCAACGGCTCGACGATAGCTTCGAACTTTGCCGCATGAGCAGTGGCGACTAAGCTCCAATGCCCCCTGCGATCAGCATCACTCAACTCGCTGCGGTAAACATAAAATGCGGTTGCTGTATGCGGACACCAGGCGATACCGCTGTGCTTGTGCTCGATAACAATCTGCTCACGAATCTGTTCATCTGTAACCGAATAGGTACTGAGCTTCGCACTTAGACTGTCGGCCTCTCCCCAGAGGTTGCGCAGGCGTTCCATATTGCTCGGGTCACCAACATCCATTGCAGAAGCCAGGGTTGGCACACTCGCCCGAGGCTTCCACTCACCCTCAGCAAAGAAGTCGGGAATCGTGCGATTCGCATTGGTTGCCAGCACAATACGATCTATAGGGAAGCCCATAGACTTTGCCCAGGCACAGGCAAAGCCGTTGCCTAGATTGCCGGTAGGGATAACGTAACTGGTTTTCTTGCCGGTTTTGCGAAAATACGCAAGGCTCGACAAAGCGTAGTAAACCGACTGTGGCAGCAGACGGCCGACATTAATGCTGTTTGCTGAACATAGATTGTGTTTGCTGCTCAGTTCCTGATCGGCAAACATTTCCTTCACCATACGCTGACAATCATCAAACTCTCCGCGTACCGACAGTGACGTAACATTGTCACCCCAGCAGGTGAGTTGATGCTGTTGCCGTGAAGACACACGACCCTCCGGGAACAAGACAATCACGCGCACGCCGGGCTTACCGTGGAATGCCGCTGCAACCGCGCCACCGGTATCACCGGAGGTAGCGACAAGAATTGTCAGTGGTGAACTGAGTTCGCGCGTCGCCGCGATACGAACCATGCATGCAGCAAGAAAACGTGCGCCGAAATCTTTAAAGGCTGCAGTAGGTCCGTGGAATAGCTCCAGCACGGATAAAGCATCATCGCCCTCTTCCAACATTCGCAACGGCGCTTCAAAGGTAAAAGCTTCCTTACAAATTTCTTCGAGCTTGGACTCAAGCGACGAGCCCGAAAAAAATGGCTTCAACATTTTTGCGGCCAGTGCATCGATGGCGTCGATACCATCAAAATCGGCAGGCTCAAAATGAGGCAGCGATGTCGGCACATACAAACCGCCATCAGGTGCAGTACCGCTCATAATCGCATCTTCAAGTGCAATCTCGGGACCCTGACGGGTGCTTACGTAACGCATTAGCCTGTTGCTCCCAAATAACGTGCCAAACGCAGCAGGTCAGCGAACACACCGGCTGCGGTCACTTCGGGTCCGGCACCTGGCCCCTGCACAACCAAGGGGTTCTCGCTGTAGCGACCACTGGCAAAGCTCACAATGTTGTCAGTGAGATTAATGTGTGCAAATGAGTGACTCGTAGGCAGCGAACAAAGTTTGACACTGGCTGCACCATTGGGAATATCGAGCTTCCCAACATAGCGCAACACTTCCCCCTTCTCTTGTGCCTCGCGCAGACGCTTAAGCATGCCCTCATCGTATGCCGACAAGGCATCAAGAAACTCATCTGTTGAGCCACCCTCAAGGTCGCCGGGTACCAGACTCTCGATATCGATATCGCTAAGCTCAATCCGCATACCCAGTTCACGAGCCAGA
>CBDTTT010000346.1:0-2203 GCA_965363345.1 uncultured Chromatiales bacterium | reverse complement strand
GCATTGCTCGTGCTTATTCAAAAACGACTCCAGCACTTTTAGCTGATTCCGCGCGCGAGCTTCATTGTGCTCGCCACGGGTGGCGAACTTATCCGGGTTCCAACCGAAATAACTTTCATTAAGTGCGTCGGTGCAGAAACGTGCAGCGAGCTCGACCAGCACCGTTTGTGTGCCATCAATAAAAGCCTGCCACTCGCCGGGCTCTATAAAGCCCTCTGAGTTTTCAGCGTAGCCCTGCGCTGCTGCGGTGAAATATTCCAACGAGAAATCCGGTGATTCGGCATCTTCACTTTCGGGATTGCACCAACTGCGGAATGCATCGCCCATCTCAAGTGCCAGGGGCATATGCGCAAGCGTGTCCAGATCGACCCAACACAACGCCTTACCAGTATCATCAAACAACAGGTTCGATATCTTCGGATCGCCATGCACCAAACGCGTGCGCTGCAAATCGATCTCAGGCAGTGCGGCTGCAGAACTCAGAATGGTTTCGGCCAACGGCGCAATCTGAGCAAACCGCGGATGATCGGCATGTTGCTCAAGTGCGTCACATAAATTCTGAATATGCAGCATCGTATCGTGCACATGCGGCCGCTGATGACTGAACACGATATCAAGATCGGCAACAGTGGCATGAAACTGTGCCAGTGCCTTGCCGGCCTCATAGGCCTGCTCGGCAGTCGCTAAAGCGTCGTAGCTAAGCCCTTCAACAAAAGTCATGAGCCGCCAATTGTCATCGCCATACACCGTGGTCAAGGCGCCTTTCAGGTTCACAATAAGCTCTGCAGTAACCCGCCCTTTCGACTTCAGGTGCATGGTCAGCTGATTAATATCGTCATTCACTGCCGCAGGAAACACCGGGTTTATGCACTGAAGCACCAAATCCCGATCATCATCGGTTCTGACTTTCCAGGTCTGATTGATCAGCCCGGTGCCCAGTTCATCAATAGTCAGCCCAAACAGACCATAGGCTTCAAGCACTTCTACAATTTGACGCAGCATAATTAACGGGTTCTTTTGTGATGAATCCAGCACATAATCTATGCCGGATATTTGCCTCGATAAACATTACTATAATCGCTGCACGCTTTCCCAAACGAATAACCCACCTTAATATTCGGCTAGCGGCACATATAGCGACATACGAAGCATCATAAGGAACTCCATGAGCAGCAAACTAGGCCCGATTCAACTTAGCGATGGCATCCATCGCAGACATGCAGCGGCACTTTTCTATTCAGGGATGATGACCGTTACGTTCATCACCTTTATCAATCTGCTCAACCCCTATCTGCTTGCCGAACATCTGAAGATGCCCCTTGAGATTCAGGGCGACTTCACCGGCAACATGTACGTTCTGACCGAGATTATTACGCTGGCACTCACCATTCCCCTAGGTGTGTTGTCTGATCGCGTCGGCAGAAAAATTATTTTCTCCATCGGTTTTATTGTAATTGGCATAGGCTTCGTTTTTATGCCCACGGCCACCACCGGCATATGGCTAATCGCCTGGCGTATGTTTATTGCCATTGGTATTGCCTGCTGCACAACGATGTGTGCATCGCTGCTCGCCGACTATCCGGATAACAAATCACGCGGTAAGTTAATTGCCATGAATGGCATATTCGCAGCGCTCGGAATCGTGCTGATCTCATCCCTTCTGCTATCGAGCCTACCCGACTTCTTTAAAGGTCTCGGTGCGTCGCCATTTGAAGCCGGTAACTACACCTATTGGGTTGCCGCAGGTATGGCTATAGTTGCCGGGCTTGTTACGTTAGTCGGGATTAAAAACATCAAACCCAGCAATGAAAACGATGCCCCGCCGTTGTTCGAGATGTTCAAGACCGGCCTTGCCGAGATTATCAACAAACCGCGACTGACGCTTGGCACTGGGGCAACATTTGTTGCTCGGGGTGACCTAACTGTACTAGCTGCTTTCTTCTCGCTATGGCTGGTATCGGTATACACCGCAGGCGGCCTGGATACTGCCAATGCTCAGGGTAAAGCCGGCATGTTGTTTGGTATCTCTCAACTGGCCGTGCCGCTGTTCCTCCCGTTTGTAGGCATGTTTGTCGACAAAGTTGACCGCGTCACTGCACTCGCCTGTGCAATGAGTCTGGCGGCCATAGGGTATGTTTCATTGGGTCTTGTACCGAGTCCACTGGAATCGTGGCTCATCTATCCAGCCGGTCTTCTCACTGGT
>CBDTTT010000345.1:0-2215 GCA_965363345.1 uncultured Chromatiales bacterium | reverse complement strand
GTGTGGGCTCCCGCTGGTTATGCAGCTCCGGGCGTTGATACGGGTGAAGATATTACTGCAAAGCCGGAAGCTTTCGCACTCGACCGCAGGTTTGTGCTGGGTATCGCGGCTGGTGTCAATCGCTTCTCCACCAGTTATCGATTCAAAGGGGACGGTGCTATACCCATTTTTATTGATGGTGAGGGGTTGCTTGGGCTCCCGCAAACCAACGTCGTTCCGATCTTGTACGGAAACTGGCGTATAAACCCGAAGCATTCGCTGGGTTTTCATGCGTTCGATATTAGACGTACGGGTAGTGATATTGCCGTCGATCTCGAGTACCGCAGTGTGAGTATCGACGGTGTAGTTACCGTATCGGATAAGTCGTCTTTCTTCTACCTGAACTATGCCTATACGCTCAAGGAGACCAGCAACATATTAGTGAAAGGTTTATTGGGTGTATATGTGGTCGACTTGAAATTTGAAATTGACGCGGTCGGCGACATCAGTATTGATGATGTTCCGATCGTGAGCGGGGAATATAACGACGGCTTTAATCAGATTGCCCCCTTGCCGATGATTGGTCTGCAGTTCTTGTCTTTGGCCACCGACAAATGGGCTCTGGGCGGCAAGGTTGCCGCTGTTTGGGGGCGGTATGAGGACGTTCAGGCTCTTATTGTGGAAGCGCAGGTTTCTGCCCGTTATCAGCTAGCCAATAACTTTGGTTTGATAATCGGCGTTAACTACTTTAATGGCGACATCGATATTAGTGAGGACGATGAGGACAATGGCTCCTCAAGTGATATCGAATACGGTTACGACGGCCTTTTCTTAGGGCTGGATTATAATTTCTGATGCTTGTCTTTTTTCTACAGGCTCGTTAGAGCACCTTGCACCCATGGAGCAGTAATGAATTTTAAAAACACTGCCGAGAACTACGGCTCAATAGCAAAAATCTTGCATTGGGGTACGGCAGTTCTTTTTCTAGGCTCTTATATTAGTGTCTATTATCGACATTGGTTTACCGAAGAGAAAACCCCTGAGAACTGGACAGCTCTTCAGCTTCATTTATCTCTTGGAGTGACCATAGCCGTCGTTGTAGCGCTTCGAATTGTCTGGCGTATGGCTAACCGAGCTCCAGACTTGGAGCCAGGCACGAAACTTGAGCACCTGGCAGCGCATGCAGGGCACTATGCACTATATGCCATAATGATAATTATGCCCCTCACAGGTTATGTGGGTACTGGAGTGAATGTGGAGTATTTCTTCATATTCGATTTACCAAAATTTGAAGACACACAGTTATTCGAGTCTTTAGTCAGTAGCGGGCTAGGCATAACGTTCGAAGAGTTTGAAGAGCCTATAGACTTTGTCCATAAAGAAATACTAGGTGCATGGCTGGTATGGATTTTAATATTGGGGCACGCTTCAGCTGCTTTGTATCATCACTTCGTAAAAGAAGACAAAACACTGCACAAAATGACAATCGAAAAGCAGTAAAAGAATATTCTCTAACAAGGCATTGCAGCAGACAAGCCGCTGAATGAGGCGTTACGGAGTCGGAACGTGAACTTTCTAACGACGATATGCAGGTTGTCGTTCATACAGAGCTAGTAGAGCTGAGGTAGTCACTATGGAAAATCAAATGCCGTTTAACGAAGCGATGTTTATGCTTGCAACCGGCTGGATGATAGTCTGGCTCTACTGGATGTCGTTTGCGATCATAGTCACTCCGCTGGTACTGGTTTTTTCAAAGGCTACGCGTCTTGATGCGGCAATCGTATTTCTGACGAACATGGCTATGTTCGTTGGCATGGCCTGGGTATATGACCTGATTGGCTACGTCCGGCTTATGGGCATCGTGCATGTCATTCTTTGGACACCGCTGTTTATTTACCTCTTTCGCCGTGCAAAGAACGGCGAAATGCCGTTGCTCTGCAGGCTGGCCATGTGGATGTTTGTGGCGACACTGGCAGTGTCTTTAGTATTCGATTACACCGATTTCGCTCGCTACATGTTGGGTGAGCGTGCCAGCATGATCTGACGATAAAGGTCTTGCCGACCCAGTTGCGCCTTGGCGCGTGAACACTCTATGAGGTGAACCTACCAATGACCGGCAGTGATTTTGTGATGAACAACGAACTAACGATAAGACTGGGTTTTTTCTTCAGCATCTTTGCCGCGATGGCATTGTGGGAGATCATAGCCCCACGTCGTTCCTTGCATACCTCCAAAG
>CBDTTT010000344.1:0-2223 GCA_965363345.1 uncultured Chromatiales bacterium | reverse complement strand
ATTCCCTATGCCTGTATTGCGGGCATAGTGAACTATGCTGTCGGGCGTGCGCCTGTTGATGCAGATGGGAACCAGCAGCCGATACATGACCAAATTGGGGCTTTGGTCGAGCAGTGCATGACGAGCTCCCATGCCGTATTACAGGCTTTTCTAGCTGACAAAAGTTAGTTTTCACCTCGTCCTGTAGGCTTGCTGATTATTGGTAAATAGCTTTGCCTTTAAGTGACGTTCGTCACATTACCTCTTCATTATTACTATTAGAATCATATGCATGGCGCCGCTGTGCTGGTTGTCCATGATTTTTGTCCGGCGTCAGTTGAGCCGGGTTTTGAAGCAGGTCTAAAACGATAGACCGGGTTGCAGCCTTATAGGTTGCGTGTTTACAGGCAACGATGAAGAAGAAAGAGCTACAAATTGCATCTCAGATGTTGGAGTTAAATCCGGCAGCTGCTTTGTTGTTGGATGCCCGCAGGAACGGTTTGTCCGTAGTCAGTGCCAATCAGGCGCTTGCTGAACTGACGGGCTTCTCTGTTGCTGAAATGATCGATCAGCCTTGGCGACGTTTTTCCGCCAGCGATAGTCAGCCCTTTAAAGAATCGAATGAACACAATAGTGACGGATCTGACGACGCACCTGGATCCCGTTTGTTGAGCCGTAATCATCAGAACAATAGTGACGGCGTCAAAATCAATTTTTCCCCAATCTACGACGAAAGATCGAAACTAACGGCTTGGTATGGCGTTGCTGCAGAACTGCCCGCTAACGGCCAGACCGGAATTAATACTCCATTGTCGACTGAAGACGTGTCTTTGGCGACGCGTAAACGGGCCGGACGTGATTTGGCCACCGGATTGCTGAACACAGAAACCTTTGCTGCAGCATTGCAGCGGGAGTGGCTAAACGGTGCTCGTGAGCAGCGTGAGTTAAGTTCGATAGTGGTTCATGTGGATTATTTTTCTGAGTACCGCGATGTATTCGGCAAGCATGCGGGTGATGCCTGCTTGCGGAAAGTAGCAAGTGCGATTACCGGTTCTTTGCGTCGCTCGGCGGATGTAAGCGCCCGTTTGGATGATGACAGCTTTGTTGTGCTGCTCTCAGATACCAGCGCAGAGCATGCCGCAGTGGTAGCTGAGCGTATTGCTAGTAAAGTTCGCAGACTTGGTGTGCATCACCCGAGATCAAAGGTGGCACGCTTTGTTACGGTTTCACATGGGATTGCCGCGGTTGTGCCCGGCTGGGAAGGGGGTTCAGACGCGTTGCTCAATAAGGCGCGGGCTGCTTTCTCAAATTCGGACGATGGTTCAGCTCAGAATTCGGGTTCGATACTCTCAGCGTAGTTCCACCCGCTTGTTCAATTGCGGGTCTTAGTCGCTTTCCGGCGGCACAATTTCTTTGACTAAAGCTATCGCTCCGAACATGGGGTGATCGAAGTACTGAACCTTTTCCCGACGCAAGCGCCGTGATTGGTTGATCCGAAATTTAGCGGGTGCCGACCGCAAACTGAAGCTGCTGCCATCCGGCATTTCTAGGTTCAGCACCAGATGCAGATAACGTTCTTTATAGACACGCACTGTTCCACTTAGTGCTTCAGGCGGTATGCCGGTTGCGGCAACGTTGAAACTATTCGCGGTTTTCTTATCGGCCACTTCCTGACGCCAGGTCGCATAGAGCACCGGAGCGTAAGCATTGCTACTGCGTATTTTTGCAAATTCGGCATTGAGGCCACGTGATTCATCTGCGTTGGTAATTAGCTTGAATTCCAGTGCGCTGCTGACGGGTTCGAGCAGTAGAAACCCGGGTTCACCAAGGCCATTGGAAGGGTAGTAAAGTGGCGCTGTTGCAACCGACTCGAGTATAAAGCTGTCGAGGCTGGCGGGTGGTTTGATTTCATCATCCGGGCTTAGCGGATTTTCCTCAGCTGGCGTATTGTCTTGCTGGGCCTCATTCGGCCAGGTCTCTGTCGACACTTCTGCCGCATTGGCATTACGGAAAACGATGATATCAACCTGGTAGACCTTAGGTAGTTCCGGCTCTTCATCCGTGACATCTTGCGCCATAGCGCCCAACGATAGGGCGCACACAATGCAGCTCAGTAATGTAATGCCGTATTTTTTGATTGCTGAGTGCGTCATGTTATTTGCCATTTTGGTTGTCGCCGTCTCTGTTTAACGCTAACGGCTCGTATTCTACAGACTATCCTGCATCTGCAAGCAGCGTAATGAC
>CBDTTT010000343.1:0-2225 GCA_965363345.1 uncultured Chromatiales bacterium | reverse complement strand
GCACCTAGTCCAATTGCGAAGTTTTCTTTCAGGGTTAGTGACGCGGCATCACCATGTTGTGTCTGCGTCGACAAGCCGAACCAAACGACAACCGACATAAGCAAAGACATCGCGCTCATCACAAACATCGTGAGACGCCCGGCAAGTAAATCATCATAGCCAGCAGTGACAAACCAATAAGGCAAGCGTGCGAGCCCCACACCAATTAGCACCGCACCCATACCGATAACAACCCCGGTCAGGCCGACTAACTTGCCACGCGATTCTTCCTCGGGATAATCCGCCTGCACCGTTGCGATCATTACATTCATGATCGAAACAGCTACAGCGAGAAATATACGAACGGCTGCGAGGCTAGTGACCGAATCAACAAAGCCATAAAGGCTGTAGCCCATTGCCATGATGACAAAACCAGCCGCGTACATACCACGGCGCCCCAGTTTGTCAGTAAACATTCCAATTACGGCACTGAGGAGGAGGATGACCACCTCACCGTAAAACACCATCTCACCACTAATCCGTCCCTGCTCCGCCACGGGCAACGCCAAATTCACGTTAAGGATGTAGGGCTGAACAACGCTAATGAATGTATTGAGCATCATTCCGGCGAATGCCGACAGGAGGAACACGCTCATATTCAGACGACTAACGCCTGCAGCCAATGAGACTGGTCCGAACCTTATGTTCTGAGTATTCAAAATAAGCGCCCCCGCTCATACGATTGAGCCGCTCTATACTACCGCCGGACCCCACCAGGCTGTTTGCCTAGCGATGCACCATCCATTCTGCGCGCCAAGAAACTGATTCTCTTGAATTGCGTCAGCTTATACCTATTACCGACGCCAATCGAACTTCTGTATAAAACCCGTCGCGGATAGCCGATCACAACTTCAAGCAGATTTACCAAGCAATGCGAGCATAGCTTCCCGATACAGACGCTCGCCGTCCGGATGATCGGCATATACCTTTAGCAGCGGGACAGCAGTTCTGGTAATAACTTTAAACGTATATTGAGGATCATCATTACGCAACTTGCCGCTCTTGCTGGCTAATGTCAGAACCTTTTTGAGTGCCGCCCCAAACTTTCGATGACCGCTCTCAATGTATGGCAGCACTTCTGGCTCCAACACAGCAATAACCGAAAGCGCATCCCTATGTAATCTCCACAAACTGAGGTAACAGTCCACTAAACCCGGCAATAACAGATCCGGCGATTCACGCACTGTTTCGGTGAGCATTTCTGCACCATCTAGTAGTGCAGGATTCATGATGCCGGCAATCAACTCATACTTATTCGCGAAGTAGCCATAGAACGTGCGCCGCGAGACCTTCACTCCCTCCAGAATATCTTCGACACTGACCGCCGCCAGTCCACGCTCCGCAACAAGGTGGCCGCCAACACGCAACAGGCGCTCTTGAAGCTGTGCGCGTTTCTCAACAACCCGCTTGCTGCGGATTGCTCTACCAGCCCTTGGTTTTACAGCAGATTCTGCCACGCACTAACCTCACAAATTAATCAATCAATATTCTAAACGCTGCTAAGACCGAGGAGAACGGAAATAGGTT
Organism: uncultured Chromatiales bacterium; assembly: GCA_965363345.1. Lineage (GTDB taxonomy): Bacteria > Pseudomonadota > Gammaproteobacteria > Steroidobacterales > JABIQA01. Next base: position 659 of record CBDTTT010000343.1, on the reverse strand, counting down.
CGCTTCACCAAAGTATACAATAGTGTATACTTTATTTTCCTTTGGATCATGGACATTGCAGACATGAGCACATCGAGCATGAATCAATCCGAAGAGCCCGGCACTCAGGGCTCAAATCTATGGCGAGCACCCTTCGTTGGTATTGTTGTTTTAATTGCAATGCTCCTGGGCATCGGCCTGGCACATGCGGTCATGCGCGCTATTGAAGAAGGGCTTGGTCACGACGCCACCTACGTTGCACAACTCTTCATCGGTGCAGGCGCTATTGTCTGGCTCTGGTATGGGGTCAAATCCAAGAGCGAAAATTTTGCAACGTGGACCGGATTTTTTACCGGTATTGTGATCTGGATGACCTGGGTCGAATTGTTTTACATGTACTACGGCAGGAAGAATTTCGGCATGATGCCACGGGTAGATGGTGGCGTTTCTACCGAACCCGAATACCTAATAATGACGGCCACAACAGGCTTACTGATGTTTATGCTGGTGTTTTATATCTTTGATAAAGACACCCGCTGCAACTTTTTCATCTGGTTTCAGAAAAAGCTGAAATTACGCGAAGGTCTGGGACCTAGCACTAAAACAGCACGTGACCGCAATTACGCCATCATTACTTTTATGGAAACCATCTACGTTACTTGGTTTTGCTACGCATGGAA
>CBDTTT010000342.1:0-2236 GCA_965363345.1 uncultured Chromatiales bacterium | reverse complement strand
ACAAACATGCCCGGCACCAAACGCTCATCCGGATTCTCAACAATGCCCTGCACGCGCAACATGCGGGTATTGCGATCAATCTGCGATTCAAGCGCACGAATCATGCCACTGAAGGTCTGCTCCGGCCAGGCATCAGATACCAGAGTGAGTGATTGCCCTACCGATAGTTGGCCAATGTATTGCTGTGGCACTGGAAACTCGACCAGAACCTGCTGCAAGGATTCAAGTCTCACAAGCCTGTCGCCTGGCTCAACATACTGCCCCATGTCCACTTCACGAATGCCTAAACGGCCGGCAAATGGCGCACGAATACTCTTCTGCTCAATGATGGCGCGCAGGTTGTTTTCAGCGGCCTGCGCACGACTCAGTTCCGTGCGCCGCGTATCGAAGTCTGTCTCAGAGACCAGTTTCTCTTGCACCAACTCTTCGGCGCGCTTCAGATTTAATTGGGCAAGATGCGTATCTGCTTCTAGCCCTGCCAGGCGAGCCTCATCATCGGCCGTGTACTGTTTTAACAACAGATCACCAGCCACCACTGTTTGACCCGACTCAAAGTTGAGCTCAGAAATCTGACCGGCGATCTGGGCCGTCACATCAACGCCCTGCAGTGCACGTAACGTGCCAACAACAGGAATTGTCGGCGACCATCGTGCCTCCGCCGCCTCGGTGGTTGAAACCACAACCGGCGGCATCGCCATAGCCGCCATGCTTTGGCCCATCTGCCAACCGGTATAAAACTTCCAGCCAAAGATACCGCTTAAGAGCAACGCAACCAGCGTCAACATAATAATGAAAGGACGAATCATAGTTTTTTGCACTCTAGGTAAAAGAGCCTGAGGCTAAACAGACCGCAAGCTGATCGCCCGAATCACAACAGCAACAACGCTACTGCCAATCAGAAATACTTCTATTAGTGCCAATAGTCTCTAAAGCTCAACGCTTAGTGCAGCCGTCAACTCGGTTTCAACCAAAGAACCTGCGGGTACACTCAAACTACTGCCAGAAGTAAGAATTGAAGCGCCAACACCCACTTTGGCACCCTTCTTGGCGCCACTACTGCCGCTAATTAAACCGCCAATCGCTGCGGCTCTTGCCGTCTTGCCAACGGTTTTACCAGCCTCATTGGGGCCCTGAGCTCCGAGCAGTGCACTGGAGATGGGATACAGCTGATCGTTAATCATGACATCGGTAAAAATGATCATAAGCTCGGCCTTACCTGCCATGCGTCGCGATTTCTTAGCTTCCTCTATCTGCCCGTAAACAAAAGCGCCATTCGGCACGGCGGTAACACCACCTATTACCAGAGCACCTTCGAGCTGCCCGCGGAACCGGTGCCCGGTTTTATGCTTACGGGTATCGATAGCCTCGGTCATTCGGATAACCATGCGAGTGCCGGCAGGAACGGTTACAGCAGATGCAACTTCAATTGCCTCACGGGTTTCAACGCCGGCGCTCAGAAAGATTCCAACCACCTGCGATTCAGGGTATGCCTCAATCCCATCACCGGTATCGAACATGATGATGTTGTTACTGTGCCCTACCAGATCACCTTCCAGAACGGTGCCATCGGCAAGTTCCAACGTATCCGCAATAGCTAGCGCAGACATAAACGCCAATCCGGCAACTACAAATTGAGACTTCATCAAATCGCACTCCAAATAACCATTAAAACTTACAGCCCATATTAGCACTTGCACAAATATAGCAAACAGCACAAATCAAGAAAGCCTCGCAATGCGAGGCTTTCTTGATTACAGCGAGCGCCTAGTGGCGCAACACAACGAACTTTTCACGCGCGCCAGAAACTGGCAGCACAACTTACAACTTCGAGTAGTACTCAGCTAATCCGGCAATCTGCTCATCCGTTAGCGTTTGAGTGTAGGCATTCATGTTCGGATCGCTGCGAGTGCCATCACGATAGGCGGTTAACTGCTTTGCCGTGTACTCCGCTTTCTGGCCAGCAATATTTGGCCAGGCAGGATTTACACTAATTCCTTCAGGACCATGACATGAGGCACACACGTTATTTGCCATTTGATCTGAATCAGCGTCCGCCAAAACCGGTGCGCTCCCTAAAACAGGTAACAGTACTGCTGCTGTCAGTAACCATTTTTTCACGTTGCTTCTCCAAATATTCGACCGGCTTGCCGATCTATCAAACTCTATTAATAAAGACATTGCCGATCAAACCGGAACGGGTGCGCTGCGGGTTTCTTGTGAGCCAATCGTCAGCATG
>CBDTTT010000341.1:0-2242 GCA_965363345.1 uncultured Chromatiales bacterium | reverse complement strand
AGCCTTAAGCTCAACACAGTGAACCAATGTACCAACCGGAATATTCCGGATAGGCAGGGAGTTACCAGGCTTGATCGGCGCATCGGAACCAGAAACAACCTTGTCGTCCTGCTTCATGCCCTTAGCAGCAATAATGTAGCGACGCTCACCATCGGGATACAGAACCAAAGCCAAATGCGCACTGCGATTCGGATCATATTCGATCCGCTCAACGCGACCTACGATACCGTCTTTATCACGCTTAAAATCAACCATGCGATAGCGACGCTTATGGCCACCACCAATATGACGCGTAGTGATACGGCCCTTATTATTACGTCCACCTGACTTAGTCAGCTTTGACAAGAGTGGCGCATGCGGCTCGCCCTTGTACAAATCAGGCGTATTCACTTTAACTACAAAGCGACGCCCGGGAGATGTTGGTTTTAACTGTTGTAATGCCATCGTTCTAGATCTCGTTAACCTTACTCAGCACCGATAAAGTCGATGTCCTGACCTTCAGCCAAAGTAACGTAAGCCTTCTTCCAGTCTTTACGTCTACCCTTTGTCTGACCAAAGCGCTTCGATTTACCTTTTGTATTTACAACCTGAACGCCTTCGACACTTACGTCGAACATCATTTCAACGGCTTGCTTAATCTGAGCCTTAGTTGAATCAACGCGAACTTTGAACGTAATTTGATTGCTCTGTTCGGCTACGTTGCTGGTCTTCTCAGAAACATGCGGCCCAAGCAGCACGTTAATTAATCTTTCCTGGTTCAGCGCATTACTCATGACAGGCGCTCCTCAAGTTCTTTAACCGCTTTAACCGTTGCGACTACCTTGTCGAAACGAATAAGGCTAACGGGATTGATCTCACGCAGATCAAGCACGTCTACTTTTGGCAAATTACGAGACGCGAGACAAATGTTCTCTTTGTAACCCTTCACCAGCAGCAAAACGTTGTCACCGACATTCAAATCTTTCAACTTTGCGATCAAGTCTTTGGTCTTAGGCGTTTCGAGATTAAGGTTATCAACCAGAATCAACCGATCCTGACGCACCAACTCTGACAACACCGAACGCATCGCAGCGCGATACATTTTCTTATTTACTTTCTGCGAGTAGTCGCGTGGACGAGCCGCAAATGTCTGACCACCACCAGTCCAAATTGGACTACGGCTGGTACCAGCACGAGCACGACCGGTGCCTTTCTGAGCCCAAGGTTTAGCTCCGCCGCCGCGAACATCAGAACGATTCTTCTGACGCTTAGTGCCCTGACGAGCCTTCGCGAGAAATGCGGTAACGACCTGGTGAACCAGACCCTCATTAAAGTCGACAGCGAAAGTTGCATCTGCAACTTCTATATCACTACCGTCTGTTTGAACTGTAAGTTTCATATCTAAGCCCAGGAACCCTTAGCTTTTTGCCTTAACTGCTGGCTTTACGAAAAGACGACCACCTTTGTGACCAGGTACAGCGCCTTTCACCAAAATCAAATTGCGCTCTGCATCAACGCGAACAACTTCAAGGTTCTGGACAGTGCGCTTAACAGCACCCATATGACCAGCCATTTTCTTACCCTTGAAAACGCGACCAGGAGACTGGTTCTGACCAATCGAACCCGGAGCACGATGCGACAACGAGTTACCGTGAGTAGCATCCTGCATTGCAAAGTTATGACGTTTAATCACACCTGCGAAACCTTTACCAAGACTAGTGCCGGAAACATCAACTTTCTGGCCAGCCTCGAAACGCTCAACGGTCAACTCTGCACCAGCTTCTATCTCAGCAAGCTCATCAGCGTTAGCACGGAACTCCCAGAGCCCCTCGCCTAACTCTGCACCAACTGCGGCGTACTGCCCGGCAATTGGCTTAATTACACGTGACGGCTTCTTCGTACCAGCGGTGACCTGCAACGCGGTGTATCCGTCTGTATCGGCAGTGCGAATGCGTGTAACACGATTCGGCAGCGCTTCAATAACGGTTACCGGGATAGATACACCATCCTCAGTAAACACGCGGGTCATACCGCATTTCCGTCCTACAAGACCAATGGTCATAGTCCTACCCTTAAAAATCGAGTTCGCAACCCGCCAAAAATCTACGCGGGATGCGCAATAAAAAAACCGTGTACTTCAAGGAGGGTCAAACGTTCCCTCTAAGCAGTTAACTGCCCAGATAAGATTTGTCTAACCCGGTAAATCCCTTGCCCGGCGGACTTCTTAACGTGATCCGCTTTGGCATCACAAAGGACCCGAAAG
>CBDTTT010000340.1:0-2243 GCA_965363345.1 uncultured Chromatiales bacterium | reverse complement strand
CGTTCGAGACGCTCCTGCACAATTTCCATGTGCAAGGTACCCAAAAAGCCACAGCGGAAACCAAAACCAAGAGCTGCCGAAGACTCGGGCTCATACTTAAGCGCGGCATCGTTAAGGTTCAACTTACCGAGCGCATCACGAAAGTTTTCGAAGTCTTCAGAATTAATCGGGAACAAGCCTGCAAATACACGCGGCTGTACCTCTTCGAATCCGGGCAATGCCTCTTCGGCACCCTTCTCGGTCGTCGTCACGGTATCGCCAACCGGTGCGCCATGAATCTCTTTAACGCCCGCGACCAAATACCCTACTTCGCCGGCATTAAGGACTTTGCGTTCGAGTTTTTTCGGTGTGAACACGCCGACATCATTTGCCAGGTAAGACACACCACTAGACATCATTGTCACCTTGGTGCCCTTGTGCAGCGAACCATCGAGGACACGCACCAGCGACACCACACCCAAATAGCTGTCGAACCAGGAATCCATGATAAGGGCTTTAAGTGGTGCGTCCGGGTCACCTACAGGAGGCGGCACCTCTTTGACCAACTGCTCCAGCAGGTCTTTCACACCGAGTCCTGTTTTGGCACTCACTTCAAGTGCCTCACTAGCATCAACACCAATCACTTCTTCAATTTCTTTCTTCACCCGCGCGGGTTCCGATGCCGGCAGATCAATCTTGTTGAGCACCGAAATCACCTCAAGGCCAAGGTCGATTGCGGTATAGCAATTAGCAACGCTCTGTGCCTCAACACCCTGACTGGCGTCTACCACCAACAAAGCGCCTTCGCAGGCCGCAAGAGAACGCGACACTTCGTATGAGAAATCCACATGCCCCGGAGTGTCGATCATGTTGAGCTGATAGGTTTCACCGTCTTCAGCGGTATAGGTGAGCGCAACACTTTGCGCCTTAATCGTAATGCCCCGTTCACGCTCAATATCCATTGAGTCGAGAACCTGCGCTTCCATCTCCCTATCTTCAAGACCTCCACAGATCTGAATAAACCGATCGGCAAGTGTCGACTTACCGTGGTCAATGTGGGCAATAATTGAGAAGTTACGTATGTTGCGCATGTTTATACCGATAGTGCATCATCCATGCGACACATCCCGCACGTGCGGGATGTTGCAAATCAGACTTTGCGTTGTAAGTCTCTAGCTTTTAGAAAACCAGTCAAGAAAACAACTGAAGAATTGCACTGCGGTCTAACTGATAACGGCAAACCTCAGAGCCCGCGTAATATACCACGGGCACCAGCAGTCCATACAGTTCAACCCACTCAGGATTCGTATCGACATCCTCAACCTTAACCGCTGCCCTGCCCCGAATCAGGGGCTCGAGTTCTTCGAGCAGTTCTTCGCACAGATGGCAGCCGCGACGACTGTAGACGGTAATCAAAGGTAGTTCTGCACTCATAGAGCTTCAGTATCCGGAACGGGAAGAAGCTGTAATTGTACTGTTGATGAAGCGAGAAACAGCCTATTTACCAACAAACCAGCCGTCAGACCGGTCAGCAAACCCAGAAGTGCCATCAAATCGGCAGAAATGCCCCCGAACGGAAACATCGAAGCAAGTGCGGCAACTGTCACGGCAGATATAAGAGGCAGCAAATAGACCCGCAGAGAAGCACCCAACATCGCCGACCCGGCGCTGACAAGTGCAACACGCTGGCCTACAACAGGCCGCGACACCCCTCTGGCAGCCAAACCGACAGAATGTAAGGAAAAATGCACGGTGTGTGATGTCGAGCGATCGAGCAACTGCATTCCACAACCAAAGCCTTTACTGCAAGCCTCGCAGCTAGCTGCGGGAGACACATCCAAATCGATGCCTTCAGCATCGATAGCGGCAACTGTGGCAGAACATTGCAACATGTGCGAAGCGACTCAAACCGGAGAAATAGAAATGCCTTCACTACTCATGCAGTGAAGATCAACCAAATGGCTAAACAAATGGCAGGTTTTAAAGAGCACCTGCACAGCTACCTGAAACCGGCTATAAGCCAAACCGGCTATAAGCCAAACCGGCTATAAGCCAAACAGGCTATACGCCAATAATGGTGGGAAGTGTACGTTAAGGCTTCTGGCCGCTCAAGGGAAAGGCGTACAGAATGGCAGGGCCAGCACGCTCGTAAAGACTACTATTATATTCTTTAAAAACAGGTTTTTATTAGGATAACCTAAATAATAGTGCATCAAAGATCAGGAGTGTAGTCCATCGCTTCAGCTATATTTTGCACTGTCTCT
>CBDTTT010000339.1:0-2259 GCA_965363345.1 uncultured Chromatiales bacterium | reverse complement strand
GCACACAATCGTCTTCAGTCGCACCGGGATAAACGGTAGACTCATAGATCACCACATCGCCCTTACTGAGCACACTACCTACAGCTTCGCTCGCTCTGCGCAAGGCTGTGATATCGGGACGGTTGGCTGCATCAATCGGCGTTGGCACGGTAACGACAAAGACATTGCAGCTACGCAATGCTTCCATGCTGTCTACAAAGCTTAAGCGGTCTGCCGCGGCAAGCTCGTCATCACTAACTTCCAGTGTGTGATCGTGACCTGCCTTAAGTGCCGAGATGCGGGCGGTATCAATATCAAACCCGACTGTCTCAAAATGTTTGCTGAACTCGACTGCCAATGGCAAGCCAACGTAACCCAAACCTAGAACCGCTATTTTTGAATCTTTTAATGGACGCATACGCAAAATCTGTTCCGTGTTAACGATTTATCTACCGCAGCACTAAGCCGCACCTTTCACCTATTATCCACAAGCGAGCCACAAGAACCGCGAGATGCCTCACATTATGGTTAAACAGTGGGCCGATTGGCAGCACAGTTGCGGTCATATGGTATTTACAATAGGTAAATAACGGCCAACAGCCCCGTAATGCTCATGGTGATGGTGTAGGGCAGCGCCATCCAAACCATACGCCCATAAGAGAGACGCAACAAAGGCGCAACCGCCGAGGTCAGTAAGAACAAGAATGCGGCCTGCCCGTTCGGCGTTGCCACGCTGGGGATATTGGTGCCGGTGTTAATCGCAACCGCCAACAAATCAAATTGTTCACGGGTAATCTCCCCCGCCAGCAGAGCATCCTTCACTTCGGATATGTAGACCGTTGCCACAAAGACGTTATCACTGATCATCGACAAGAAGCCGTTTGCCAGATAAAACACCGGCGCCTGTATGTCAGGCTCAAGAGCTAGCACCTGATCAATTATAGGGTTAAACAAGTGCTGCGAATGAATGACGGAAACCACAGCAAAGAACACGACCAACAGCGCCGTAAACGGCAACGCTTCTTCGAAGGCGTGCCCGATCTGATGCTCGGTGGTAATGCCCGTAAAGGCGGTAGCCAAAACAATGACGGTCAGGCCGATGATGCCAACTTCAGCAAGATGAAACGCCAGTGCAACAACGAGAAATACAGCGGTTAAAGCCTGAACAACCAATGCAGCCTTTTCGCGCATAGTGCGCCGTTCGGTTGCGTACTGATCATATTCCTCAAGAATATGACGCACCGACTTGGGCAACTGTGCCCCATAACTAAAGGTTTTGGTGACCTCGAGTAGAAAGCAGGTCAGTAGCCCGACGACCAGAACAGGCATTGTTACTGGCACCATGCGGATGAAAAACTCATAAAACTCCCAGCCGGCTTCCTCGGCAATCAACAGGTTCTGGGGTTCACCAACCAAGGTAGTTACACCGCCTAATGCAGTACCTATGGCCGCATGCATCATCAAACTGCGCAGAAACGACCTGAACTGAAGTAAGTCTTCACGATGATATTCATCGACCTGGCCGTCATCAGACTGGTCGTGGCTGGTATCGTAGTGTTTGCCCGATGCTACACGGTGATAGATCGAATAAAAGCCCTCGGCTACCGCTATCACCACAGCCGTTACAGTCAAGGCATCGAGAAATGCTGACAGCACTGCCGCCATGGCACAGAAGAACAACGACAATAAACTTTTAGAGCGCACGCCCAACAGAATTTTGGTAAAGGCGAACAGCAGCAGGTCTTTCAAAAAGAAGATGCCTGCCACCATAAACATCAGCAACATAATTACCGGGAAGTTATGCAATGTTTCTTCGTAAACAGCATCCGGCGTTGCCAGACCGATAATGACCGCTTCTATCGCCAGTAATCCGCCGGGCTGTAGCGGATAACATTTCAACGCCATTGCCAGCGTAAAAATAAATTCAATAATCAAAATCCAACCGGTAACAAACGGTCCGACGGCGACTAGCAATATGGGGTTCATAACCAGGAAGCCAATGATAGTCAGCTTGTACCAGGTGGGCGAATTACCAAGAAAGTTATCAACGAAGGCTGACGACAGATTCTGCTGCATGAGTGTTGTTCTTTTATTTTCTGATGCGATCCCGAACGTTAAATCCGGGCACTAAAAAAGGCGCGACAAACTAAAGCCGCAACTAGAGTACGGATAATAACAGTATTGGGAGCACAAAATAACGACCCGGAGCAATGAAAACAGCTTCCAGAATCCTTCCGCACGTTAGCTTTTACTAAGTTTCCGCCACAAGGCACCGTCTTC
>CBDTTT010000338.1:0-2265 GCA_965363345.1 uncultured Chromatiales bacterium | reverse complement strand
GTGCTGTAGGTTCCGCCAGAGGTGTCATAAATATTGAGCGTGCCAACAGCATCCCAATAAGTCATGTGCTTTTCGCTGCCCTGAAAATCAATCTGCGAGGCGCGGCCGGTAATTTGCCCTGAATCATTGATGCCATGACCACGGCTATAACCTGTAGGACTGGAGACGGTTCCGAGTGATGTCATGACTCCGTTTTCGTAAACAAACCCCTGAGAACCTCTAGAGTCGCCTGATGGCGTCTGGGAAACGCCGGTGATTACACTACCTTCATTAATATCATAAGCGCTGGAATAAGCGCCACCGAGGGTACCCAAAAGGACAACACCACCCGACGTCGTATACGAGTAAGCCTGGCCATTAGGGCTGCCGAGATTCAGGTTACCGGTTTCGCCCACAATGGTTCCACTGTTATTAATCCCGCGACCTGAACCCGTGACGCCAAGTGATTGAGCATTGCCACCGGACCAATAGACCGACTCGAGTCGATCGCTGCTGGAATTGTAGGACTGGCCGACAACTGTGCCGTTATCATTTAGAGCGTAAGCAGAACTATTGCCCGTACCGGATAGAGATTGAAGAACCTGGAGGTTATAAGGTACTGCATATGATGCAGGCGACAACAAAAGGGCACCCAATAAAAGGGCACTTAGTGCGATCAAACGTTTCAAGTCATATCCCCTATGCGTAAAGACGGTGCGCGTTATCGTACGCGCTTATATTTTGTATTTTGCTAGAGGGTTATTTTAACAAGTGATGTAGTTTACGCAATTTACATAAGACAGACGGCCTGTTGCAAGGCAAACAAGAACGGCGCTCATTAGAGCGCCGTTCTGCGTTTTTTTGTTGTTATTGGCCGATCTTTGCGATCCTTCGGGAGCTCGCAACCTTTACCGGCTAACGTTGCTCCTACCCTTCAACTTCTGTACAGCACTATAACGGGCGGCAGCTTCAATCAACTGCATGCGGGCATGCTCTATGCTCTGCTTGTCGCCAGCTGCTGATACAGCAGCAACTGCGGCATCATGAGCAGCCTTGGCTGCTTCTTCATCGAGCTGCTCACCACGTAATGCAGTATCAGCAAGCACGGTTACTAAATGAGGCTGAACCTCAAGCAGACCGCCGGTGATATAGAAGAACTGCTCATCACCACCAACCACATCGACACGCAACTCGCCCGGACGAAGATCGGCCAGCATCGGCGCATGGCGAGGGGCAATACCCACATCACCACCGCGTGCAGGAGCGAACACCATGTTGGCCTCACCTGAGAAGATGTGGCCTTCAGCGCTAACGATTTCGACGTTAATAGTAGCCATTAGGTTGCCTTAGCTAGCAGCGCGAGCTGCCTTAAAGTGTTTTTGCCTTTTCGACAGCTTCTTCGATGCCGCCAACCATGTAGAACGCCTGCTCAGGCAGATCATCGTATTCACCTGCAACGATGCCTTTAAAGCCGCGAATGGTGTCAGCCAGACTCACGTACTTACCAGGAGCGCCGGTAAAGGTTTCAGCAACTGTGAAAGGCTGTGACAGGAAGCGCTGTACTTTACGTGCACGCTGTACGGTCTGCTTATCTTCTTCAGATAGCTCGTCCATACCCAGAATCGCGATGATGTCCTGCAATTCTGCATAGCGCTGCAATACAGCCTGAACCGCACGGGCAGTTTCATAATGCTCTGCAGAAATAACATTCGGATCAAGCAGACGACTAGATGAATCAAGTGGATCAACGGCAGGGTAAATACCCAGCTCAGAAATCGCACGTGACAACACGAGTGTCGCGTCCAAATGAGCAAATGTGGTTGCTGGAGATGGATCGGTCAAATCATCCGCAGGCACGTAAACCGCCTGGAACGAAGTAATAGAACCAACTTTAGTTGAGGTAATGCGTTCCTGAAGAACACCCATTTCCTCAGCAAGGGTAGGCTGATAACCCACCGCAGAAGGCATACGGCCAAGTAGTGCAGATACTTCGGTACCAGCCAGTGTGTAACGATAGATGTTATCAACAAACATCAAAACGTCCATACCCTGATCACGGAACTCTTCAGCCATGGTCAAACCGGTTAGCGCTACACGCAGACGGTTGCCCGGAGGCTCATTCATCTGACCATAAACCAGAGATACTTTAGGCAAAACGCCAGATTCTTCCATCTCGTAGTAGAAGTCATTACCTTCACGAGTACGCTCACCAACACCGGCAAATACGGAGAAACCACCGTGAGCCTTAGCGATGTTGTTAATGAGCTCCATCAGCGTAACGGTCTT
>CBDTTT010000337.1:0-2284 GCA_965363345.1 uncultured Chromatiales bacterium | reverse complement strand
AACAGAATATAGAAAGGATGTTTTCAAGGAGATGCCTGCACTGGAGGATGGTGATACACCTGCTCACATCTATGTAAAAGGCATCAAGGTGAAAATCTGGGTAGAAAAAGGACTATTGTTTGCATTAACCGAACTACCGGAATCCCAATAAACAGAAAAGGGATTAGATACTGTTAAATAGCTACAGAGCCATGATAAACATTCAGATATATCATTAGCGTTTATCCAGCCGGCAATCTAGCACCAGTACTAACAATCTAAATATGAATTACAGGCTTAAGATGTAGTAGCTCAGACTTTGGCAGATTGATATTTTTCTTTCGATACACTCTGACAGTTGGCAATGACTTTAATTACCCTGTAAGCGGACGAATGTAATTATTGATTAAACTTCTGCTGTCGACCCATTATAGTTATTCCGTCCCGCTTTCGGCGGTACTATTAACAGCTGGCAGGTAGCTGTCAGTGATAGCGGGACATGCACCGCAGACTACGAATAAGTCGACCCCAACATACGATGTTCGCGGCTTTGGTTTCGAGTCTGCTGGTGCGCTTGGGATCACTAACGAATACTCAGGGCTTGCCGTTGTGTCGGCTCACCTATATTGCTTTCGCAGATCTTAGGCATGCATGTCCCTTACAATTAATGTAACACGGGAGTATTTTTATGAACACGTTAAATACGACTTCTTTTACCGCTTTTATCGGCATTGATTGGGCCGATGCGAAGCACGATATTTGTATTCAAAGTAGTGATAGTGATGACCGAGAGTTTGATGTTATACCACACCAGGTGGAGCGGATTGATGAATGGGCTCATGAAATGCGCCGACGTTTTGGATCCCCTATCGCTGTGGCGGTGGAATTATCCAAAGGCCCTATCGTGTACGCGCTTCAAAAACACGACTGTTTTGTAATCTTTCCGGTTAATCCTTTAACGTTAGCCAAATATCGAGAAGCTTTTCAGCCCAGTCGAGCTAAAGATGACCCAACTGATGCGGAGTTAGCCGTTGATCTAATCTTGCGTCACTCAGAGCGTTTTAAGCCACTGAAGCCACAAAGTGTTGAGCTTCGTATGCTAGCGTCACTGGTGGAACAGAGAAGACATTTTGTTGACGATAAAATACGTACTACCAATCGTTTACGCTTTGCATTAAAGCAGTATTACCCTCAAGTCCTAGAGTGGTTTGATCAGATTGATACACCGCTATTTTGTGATTTTGTTACGCGTTGGCCAACACTACTGCAGGTAAAACGTGCGCGAAAAAGCACATTGCGGAAGTTTTTTCATGCACATAACATGCGCTTTGAATACGTAATAGAGCGCCGACTGGATGCAATAAAAACAGCCACGCCACTGACGTTAGATGCAGCCGTCATTGCTCCGCATCGTTTGCAAGCATTAGTTTATGTGGAGCAGTTACGTGTCCTGCTAAATGCCATTAAACAATTTGATGTTGAAATTGAAGATGTCGCTCAGCAACACGAGGACTATGCATTGTTTACTGCACTGCCTGGCGCTGGGCCAAGCCTCGCTCCGCGATTACTGGTTGCTTTTGGTGAGCAAAGAGACCGGTTCAAAAGTGCGGCAGACATACAAAAGTATTCGGGTATTGCACCGGTGACTGAACGTAGCGGAAAAAAACACTGGGTACATTGGCGTTGGCAGTGCCCGACCTTTCTTCGACAGACGTTTGTTGAATGGGCAGCACAGACTATTAATAAGTCATATTGGGCTGCTGAGTTCTACCGGCAACAACGAGCTAAAGGAAATACCTACCAAGCAGCGGTACGAGCTTTGGCATTTAAATGGATACGTATTGTTTTTCGTTGTTGGCAAACGCGAACACTATACGATGAGGTGGTTTACCTTAAAGCCCTGGAGCGACGTGGCTCACCACTGCTAAATTTGGCGGAAGCAGCTTGACCGAACACCTCAGGGCGTGAAGCAGAGATTCAAATACCTGTGATTTTCTGTAGGGTGGGTATTGCCCACCATCCTGGCATGCCTGTTAACTGCACTCCGTCGGGCAGTGCCCAACCTACAATATTACACACAGTCGATAACGCATAGGTCGCAGACAATAAGGTAAAAGAAGTATTGTCCACAGATGAACGCAAATGAACGCAGATAAAAACCGTTGCCGTTTCACCTCATTGCGAATGTAGGGCGGCCATTGCCTAACGCAACGGCATAACTATGACTGTACTCTGTCGGGCAATGCCCGACCTTCACTGAGAAACTTATTATTATTTTCCTCTGCGTCACCAGCGCCTGTGAGAT
>CBDTTT010000336.1:0-2287 GCA_965363345.1 uncultured Chromatiales bacterium | reverse complement strand
CCATATCAATTATTAGAACGCGCTTTCTTGATAAACTCAAGCATCCAGGCACCTACAGTATCGGCATTGACATCCTGTTTTAATGATTCTAGTGCTATTTCTGCAACATCATCACTAATTCTGTCGGCACGTGTTTTTATCAATGTTTCAGAATAATAGCGTGAAAATTCAGGATGCCCTTGCAGAGCAAGCATGCTCTCTCCGGTTTGAAAACCAGCAATAGGACAAAAGTCACTACTAAGAATGAGTTTGCTGTCAACGGGCATATCTTCAACTTGATCTTGATGGCTGGCGCGCAACGCAATTTGCTCAAATGGTTTGCTTTGCATCCACTCTTCCTGATTTTTAATTTCCCAGTGATGCACTCCCACGCCCCAGCCTTTATCAGTCGCTTTTTTGACTCTGCCGCCAAGTGATTCGGCAATTAGCTGGTGTCCAAAACAAATACCAACCGTAGGAATTTTTGCTTGATACAGATCAGTGACGAGTGTTTTTGCTTTGTGTATCCAGGGAATATCATCATAAGCACTAAACTGGCTACCGGTGATGATATAGCCATCACAGGCTTGCAGATCCACCGGGAATTGGTCAGCGGTTAAATCGTAAACGCTGACTTCTATGTCCTTATCTTGAGCGTGTACCAAATCAGTGAACATATCCTGATAATCACCATGTGAACCGATTAGTTTATCGGCAACATGGTCACATTGTAATATACCGATTCGTAATTCCATATTTCATTCCAAGAAGTTATCCTATAACGATAGATTACCACTTATTGCAGCGTGGTAAAGTTTTGCCATATCAGCAACATTCAGTGCTATTGGATTGCCACCAATAGTTGGATCGACTGCAGCCATTTCTGATAAACCTTGAATATGCTCGTCTCGAACTCCAATTTCAGCGAGTGTATTCGGAATTAAGACTTGCTCACGCAGATCAAGTACCCACCGTAACAGACTATCTAGAGATGGATTGGGCAAATCTAAAAAACGCGCCAAGTCGGTTGCTTTCGCCTCAATCGCACTTCGGTTACGCTCTAACACATAGGGCATAACGATGGCATTGGTTAGGCCATGTTGAGTATTTAACACTGCGCCACAAGGGTGGCTTAAACTGTGCATTGCACCCAACCCTTTTTGAAAGGCGGTGGCTCCCATGGTAGAAGCAATCATCATTTGTGAGCGCGCTACCAAGTCAGCGCCATCGCTAACAGCAGTCGGCAAAAAGTCTTTAACCAGTTGCATGCCTTTTAAAGCAATGCCTTCAGCCATGGGGTGATAAAACGGTGAAAAGAAAGCTTCCATATTATGCGATAGCGCATCCATGCCCACCCAGGCAGTAATATTGGCGGGCAAGCCAACAGTGAGCTCAGGGTCACAAATAACCTTTTCAGGTAACATATTGGCGTGAAAAATTATCTTTTTGCTTTTATTAGAGCGGTCTCTTTCATCGGTAATAACTGATGAGCGCCCTACTTCAGAGCCAGTACCCGAGGTTGTGGGCACGGCAACAACTGGCGCCATTGCTTCAACATTTACTCTCTTATACCAATCTTCGCAGTCTTCAAAATCCCATAATGGACGATCTTGTCCGACCATCAATGCGACTGCTTTAGCCACATCCAGTGCACTGCCACCTCCGTAAGCAATCACACCATCATGATGACCATCTTTATAAGCTTGGACTCCATCCGTAACATTTACTTCAATAGGGTTAGCTTGAATATCACTGTAAACGGCGCAATCAAGGCCGGCACTTTTACAAATATCAACTGCTTCGGTAACCATTGGCAGCGCAGCAATACCTGGGTCAGTTATTAAAAGAGGTCTGCTCATGCCCAGTTCTTTGCAAGCATCGGCAAGTTCATTAATTCTTCCGCAGCCAAATCGAATGGAGGTCGGATAGTTCCAGTTGCCAATAAGATTTTCTAGTTTCATCTTTAGCTCTTTATATTTGTTCTTAGGTGGAAGGATTTTGGGCGGGTTAGCTGCTCATAACCCATGCTAGAGAGTGTACAGCCGCGACCTGAATTTTTAACACCAACCCAGGCAAGCGCCGGGTCGAGATAGTCGCAACGATTCATAAAGCAGGTGCCCGTTTCTAAATCGTCCGCAATTTCAAGAGCAGCTTGTTGGTCTGTTGTCCAGATTGATGCAGTCAGGCCATACTCGCTATCGTTCATTAGTTGCAATGCTTCTGCATCACTATCGACAGACTGAATGCCAACTACGGGGCCGAAACTCTCTTCGGTCATTACTCGCATCGAATGGTTCACGTCTACCAA
>CBDTTT010000335.1:0-2291 GCA_965363345.1 uncultured Chromatiales bacterium | reverse complement strand
GTCTTTATGGGCGACGTCGGAGCGCTGGCGCTTGGCGCTGCACTGGGTACCGTTGCCATTGTTGTAAAGCAGGAAATTATCTTGTTCATCATGGGCGGTGTGTTCGTGATGGAGACTGTCTCAGTGATGATGCAGGTGGCTTCATTCAAGCTAACCGGTAAACGTATTTTTAGAATGGCGCCTTTGCATCATCATTACGAATTGAAAGGTTGGGCAGAGCCGAAAGTGATTGTTCGGTTCTGGATTATTACGGTAATTCTAGTTCTGGTTGGTTTATCCAGCCTGAAGATCAGGTAATGGCAGAAGTTGCGTTGACGATTGAGCACTTAGCACAGCCCACAGTTCTGGTTTTGGGAACCGGGCTTACAGGTGCTTCTTGCGCGCGTTATTTTGCTGCGCGGAATGTGCGTGCGATGTTTGCCGATAGCCGTGAGCTGCCGCCGGGTCTTGCGGCGGTTAAGTCGGCGATGCCGGATGCGCTCATGCAGTTGGGTGCTTTGCCCGATGCCGTGCCTGCAGGTATTCAAAAAATTGTAGTTTCGCCTGGGTTGCAGCCTTCAGCAGCATTGCTAGCTGACGCCCGGTCTACCGAAGTGCCGGTGGTCAGTGATATCGATCTATTTCTCGCCGAGGAGGCGGGGTCGGTATTGCTGGTTACCGGATCCAACGGTAAAAGTACTGTGACAAGTCTGGTTAATCATTTGTTGTGTGCTGCAGGTATTGAATCTGTGGCTGGTGGCAATTTGGGTATACCGGCACTTGATCTGTTAACTGAAGCGCACGATACGGTTGTTCTGGAACTCTCTAGTTTTCAACTAGAGCGTAGCGAGTTGCCACATTCGAAAGTGGCAACGATTCTGAACCTAGCCGTTGATCATATTGATCAGCATGGCAGTTTCGAAGCCTATCGAGCAGCTAAACAACGTATTTATGATCACTGCGAGATCGCCGTGGTGAATCGTGCTGAGCCCGGTCTTCTGCCGGGCGCGGCTGCACAGCCCATTAGCTTTGGGCTTGATAAGCCCGCAGCCGGTCACTGGGGTGTTGATGGCGGGCAGATTTTGTTCGGTGATCAGGTCCTAATGCCGGCAGCGGACGTGCCTTTGACGGGCCAGCACAACCTTCAGAACGTATTGGCGGCATTTGCTATGGCTCACGCTTGTGGCGTGAGCGTAGAAGCCCTGGTCGTCGGTGTGGCTAGCTTTACAGCATTGGCGCACCGGATGCAGTTGGTGCCGACAACTGATGGCGTGACCTGGATTAACGACTCTAAAGCAACCAATGAGGCTGCGGCTGCAGCAAGTATCGCGTCCGTAGCAGATCCTTTGATTTTGATTGCCGGTGGCGATGGCAAGGGCAGCACGTTTGAGCTGCTGGCTGAGGCCATGAAAGGTCGTGATGTGCAGGCGCTGGTATTTGGTAAAGATGCAGCAATCCTGCAGGCCATGCTCGCTCCGGTGTGCAGCATTATGCGGGTTGCCAGCCTGGCTGAGGCAGTGACTGTTGCATCGTTAGATGCTGATGAGGGCAGCACAGTATTGCTGGCACCTGCATGCAGCAGTCTCGATATGTTCACGAACTTTGCCGAGCGTGGCGATAGCTTCGTTAATCTTGTTTTGAAGTTAGATGCAGAGGGGCTTGTCGGGTGAGTCGTCGTCACAACACTGTTGATGAATTGCAGATGCCGGATGGCGCATTCGTGTTTATCTGCGTGCTGTTGCTGTGTGGCGGGCTTGTCATGCTGACTTCTGCATCTGTATCGCTTGCAGAAAGTACCGCGGGTGAGCCGTTTTATTATCTGAAGCAGCAGTTGCTGGCCGTAGTCATTGGTCTTGCCGGCGGTGCGGTGATGCTGAAGATTCCGACAGAGATCTGGGAGAAGTCCGGTCTCGTATTTGTGTTGATGGCTGGTGCATTGTTATTGATTGTGTTGGTCCCCGGAGTCGGACGCACCGTCAACGGAGCAACTCGTTGGGTGAGTGTTGCAGGTATTAATGTGCAGGTTTCCGAGCCTGCGCGTCTGCTAATACTGATGTGGCTTGCGGGATATGCCGTCCGGCAGCAGTTTGAGTTACGCAACACCTGGCAGGGCTTCGTGAAGCCAATGTCAATTGTTGCCGGTATTAGTGTGTTGTTGTTGGCACAACCCGACTTTGGTGCCACAACTGTCTTGCTCGCTATTACGCTGGGAATTCTATTTGTTGCCGGCGGGCGTTTGATTTTCTTCGTAAGCAGTTGTGCCGGGGTGCTGGCCATTCTTGCCGGGTTGGCCATTGCCGAACCCTATCGCT
>CBDTTT010000334.1:0-2297 GCA_965363345.1 uncultured Chromatiales bacterium | reverse complement strand
TGTGCGCCTGCTTCCTTGAGATCCGCTTCGTTTTGTCGCAATGCCAGATTAGCATCACGGTCATCGAGTACCAGTAGAACCTCACCCTTTGCAGCGTAATTGCCATCACGCACAGGCATTTCGACGACAACTGCCTCGATGCCAGCGCTCAGTTCCGAATCCTGAGGCGATTGCACCTGACCGAATAGCTCTAGTGTGGGACTGATGCTGTCGGGCACGACATCAATGACATCGATCGACCAGGCCCGTTCTTTTCTGGTTTCGGGTTCGTCCCTCTCGCGTGACGAAATCAGGACAACCGTCACTGCCAAGGCTCCGATAAGAATGAGCCCTGGCTTACCCGGCATTATGCGTTTCAGGAAATTGATGTCGATAGTCCTTTAAGTTTGGTCCCGAGCACTAACGGGACTGTTTGTAAGCATAAAAGCGCTGTCTTTTCGCCCAAAAGGAGGCATGACAGCTCCATTTTACAGGTGCTGCTGACGTTAACGGATTGATCCGCTGAGTTGTTGAGCGAGAGTCCCATAGTGCTGTTTGCTGTCCCATATGCCAAAAAACCTTGGTTTTATGCATCCTTCAGGTGTGAATACGTTGAAGCTACCTATTTAGATTCCCTGAAAATGTATTTAAATGTAACGTTATTTAGTTGTTTTGAATGAATTCTACAGTCGCCTCCGCGAGCTGCTCCGGCACGTCTTCGATTAGGAAAAAGCCCGTATCCGGATAGAGTCTGTGTGCCTGACCTTCCGTGCCCGGCATCTGGTCATAGAATTCCTGAGGGTTAAAGCCCCGTTGGGCGATTGATTCGGCGAGCATGGTGATGACAGGGCCATCCCAGCCTTTGAGCTTTTTCCAGGCTTCGCGGTTGGCTTTGGCTGTTGGGTGCAAGGTTGTGGCCGGAATCATCATGGGCATCCTTATTGGTCCGGCCTTGTAGGATTCATCGGGGTACGGTGCGTCGAGTCCTGCCACCGTAATATCGTCGATTTCATTGCCTGTCATATCACTAACCATACCGCTAATCGGGAATTCTTCAGGCCCGTATATGTAGCGGCGCCAGCCGGCTACCCAAATTGCGCCGGTAAGGCTGTTCGCGCGCGGCATCGTGGTAGTGACCAGCATCAGCCGGGAAAATATTTTGGGGTCTTCTGCGAGCAGTCGTAAGGCGAAGTAGCCGCCCCAGTCGAATAGAAACGCGTTGCTGTTATAGACGTCTAATTGTTCAAGCGTGGCGGCTAGCCAGTCCACCTGTTTTTGAAATGTATGGTCATTCCAGTCGGCTGGTTTATCTGACCGTCCGAAACCTATCAGATCTGGCACGACGACGCGGTAACCCGCCGCAGTGAGAATAGGGATCATTTTGCGGAACGAGTAACTCCATGTCGCCTGACCGTGCAGCATGAGAATGACTTCGCCGTCCGCTGGGCCTTCATCCAGATAATGCACACGGAGCGTGCCCAGGTCCGGATCTTCAATGTTGATGTAGTGCGGTTCGAACGGAAAATCGCTAAGTGCATCAAACCGGGCATCAGGGGTGCGCAGTACCAATACGTTTGGATCAGCGGGCTTCACGGCGGCACGCTGTTGCACGTCGTAATTATTGTAGAAGGCAAGTGCGACAGCACCCGCAATTAGGATGAGAACAAGTGAACCCAAAATCTTCAGAAGCTTAAGCATAGTGCGATCCTTGATGGAGCGTTTGGCCGCGGCGAACACAGCATGTCTATGCTGACAATATTAGCCCCCGTGGCTCCTGGAGAGAGGGCTAGTCGCGCTGCCGGTCTGTCTGCGGTCAACTCTATATAGAAAGTCTGCCGCAGAGCTCTGGCGTGGAGTACAGTGGCTTGTGCCTTTTGCCACGCTTGCGCGCATTAGGCCGCATCTTAAATTTGCTAAGAATTCGTTTTACTAAGAATTCGTTTTAGGGAATACCAATATGACCCCAAGTATTGATCGCCGCTTACTACTTCAAGGTGGCACTGCTTTAGCCATTGCCGCTTTACTTCCAGGCTGTGCGACATCTCGCGGACAAAGCCCGAACCCGGCATTACTTGCCGATATCCCTCGCAGCGATTACGGATTTGCGACGACTTGTGACGAAGTCGCCGCCGGGTACGATCTCTCCGGCAAAACTGTGCTCATTACCGGGTGTAACTCAGGCTTGGGTTATGAATCGATGCGCACGCTTGCGAGTCGCGGTGCTCATGTCATTGGTACCGCACGCACGCTGGAAAAAGCTGAACAGGCATGCAGCAGTGTGGAAGGAAAAACGACCCCTCTGGTGTGTGAGTTAACCG
>CBDTTT010000333.1:0-2314 GCA_965363345.1 uncultured Chromatiales bacterium | reverse complement strand
TCCGATTGTATTCGGATGAGCAAAAGGTGGTATCGAGTCGCTATCAGCCTGGAAATTTAGCCGGCCTGCATCCGGTGTTCCTTTCAACCACACCTGTGACTGACACCCATGAAGTTTGTAATCATCAGTACGAAACTCGTCGGGAAACTCGGGCAACTGCTTGCCTAAATCAATAATGTACTGATAACGATCCATCCAGTTGTCAAACAGCTGAAACTCTTCGATAAGCTCTGCCTGAATCTGTTCTATATTGCTCATGGGTTTCTTTAGTCTTCTAGAGGTTAATCACGGTTAAGTTGCCAACGGGTGCCATCAGGACCATCTTCGATAATCACACCCATTTCAGTCAACTGATCACGAATATTATCGGCGGCGGCATAGTCTTTGGCTTCGCGTGCGGCAATACGCTGAGCAAGCAAATCTTCAACCTGAGCAGCAAAACCAGCATCATGATCAACTGCAAACCACTCTTCTGGATCCTGCCCCAGCAACCCAAGGACATCTGCGCTAGCGCGCAAAGTTGCGCCCAAAGAGGCTTGCTCGTCTGCGTCGACCGTCTTGTTCAGTTGACGCGCAAGATTGAACAATTCCGCCAGCGCCTTCGGCGTATTCAAATCATCAGAAAGCGCCTCGGTAAATGCATCTGATGGAGCTGTTTGCTGCCAAAGCTCGCGCCATCCACCTGCATTGCGCAATGCGGTGTAGAGTCTATCGAGCTTGCGCCTATTCTCTGCAAGCAGCTCATCAGACCAATCTAATGGCTGTCGGTAATGCCCACTCAACAAGGCCAACCTGACCGCCTCACCAGGTGCATCGTTTAATAGATCACGAACCAGAACAACGTTGCCAAGGGACTTCGACATTTTGGTTTGATCGACATTCACAAAGCCGTTGTGCATCCAGTAACGACTGAAAAGCTCGCCGCCATGAGCGCAGGTGCTTTGTGCAATCTCGTTCTCATGATGCGGGAAAATAAGGTCATTGCCACCACCATGAATATCGATGGTTGTACCCAAATGCGCTGCAGCCATTGCCGAGCACTCGATATGCCAACCTGGCCGCCCCCTACCCCAAGGGCTATCCCAACCAGGGAGGTCATCACTAGAGGGCTTCCAAAGCACAAAATCACCGGCAGCTTCTTTGTAAGGCGCTATATCGACCCGGGCACCATCCATCAACTGACGGGTGTCACGGCGCGACAGATGTCCATAGTCTTCGTAGGAGCTAACACGAAACAAAACATGACCCTCTGCCGCATAAGCGTAACCCTTATCCACCAAAGTACTGATCATGCCAATCATTTGCTCGATATGATCTGTAGCAAACGGCTCAATATCGGGCCGTCTAACTCCTAATGCCTCAATATCCGCATGGTATGCAGCGGCATTCTCCTCAGCAATTTCACGGATAGGCTGGCCGGTCTCTTGCGAACGAGCATTTATCTTGTCGTCAATATCGGTAATATTGCGCGCATAGACCACGTCATAGCGCATCCGGAGGAAACGCACGAGCACATCAAACACCACGGCCGGGCGAGCGTTACCGATGTGCGGCAAGTTATAAACAGTTGGCCCGCACACGTAAACAGTGACATTGGGCGGGTTTAGCGGCTCAAAGTCTTCCTTCTTGCGGTTCAGAGTGTTGTATAGCTTGATGGTCATAAGAGTTTCTTTCGTAACAGCCCGCTATAATACCAAGCATTCAGACAATACCCACTACCCTGCACGTGATTTCACGCAGGATGTGACAAGATAAATTCGGAGAAGATACATTGAATTCCAAGGAAATTTTTGGCGCTCGCGTTACTGTAGAGCAAGTTGAAGAAGGTACCGAACTGGCACCAAAATTTGATGCTAACGGCCTGATGCCCGCAGTTACAACCGATTTCACCAGCGGTGAACTGCTCATGCATGGCTACATGAACGAAGAAGCGCTGAAGAAAACGATTGAAACCGGCGAAGCTCATTATTACAGCCGCAGCCGCAAAGCACTCTGGCACAAAGGTGCTACCAGCGGTTTAACGCAGAAAGTCGTCGAACTTATGATTGATGATGATCAGGATTGCGTATGGATGCGCGTAGATGTTGCCGGAGGCGCCAGTTGTCACGTCGGCTACCGGTCTTGCTTCTATCGTAAGGTACCCGTTGCGGATGCAGCCGCTGACCAAGCTGGCCCTCTAATACTTGAGTTCACCGAAACAGAAAAGGTATTTGACCCTGAAGTCGTATACCCGGGTGTTGCTAATCCAACAAAGCTGTAGTCACAGCAGAAAGTCTGAAACTATCGTTTAACTTTTTTACGTCGCGGTCGCTTC
>CBDTTT010000332.1:0-2322 GCA_965363345.1 uncultured Chromatiales bacterium | reverse complement strand
TAGCAGGTGCGACGACAACCGTATGCCATCGTTTCACGACCAATCTGCAGGAACATGTCGCTCGGGCCGACATCCTTGCGGTAGCGGTTGGCAAACCGGAACTCGTACCCGGCGAATGGGTAAAGCCCGGCGCGATTGTTTTTGATGTCGGCATTAATCGCAAGGAAGATGGCAAACTGGTTGGGGATGTCGGATTTGCCGCGGCAAAAGAACGTGCAGCATGGATTACACCTGTGCCAGGTGGTGTCGGCCCGATGACAGTTACCATGCTCATGCACAACACACTGATGGCGGCCGAAGCGGGCGCCGAACTCCTGGAAAACCGCATCGAAGTTGCACCGGACTAATACACTTTCAATAGCTCACGGCAATAGCTCCCGGCGAAAGACGGGAGCCTTTATCGAAATAGAAAAAGGAACAAACTATGAAACAGCTGCTCACTGCAACTCTAGCCTCACTGGTATTATTCTCGCTTAACAGCTTTGCCGGCCCTAGCGTTAAATTTGAAACCACCGCAGGCGATTTTGTTATCGAACTCGATTCAGAAAAGGCCCCCATAAGCAGCGAGAACTTTCTTGCCTACGTAAACACTGGTTTTTATGACGGCACTATTTTCCACCGCGTTATCCCAGACTTCATGGTTCAGGGTGGCGGTTTTACCGCAAAATATGAAAAGAAAGAAACGTTAGCCCCTATCGTTAACGAAGGTGGCAACGGCTTAAGAAATTACCGAGGGACCGTCGCCATGGCTCGCACCTCTGCCCCCGACAGCGCCACAGCACAGTTCTTTATTAACGTAAAAGACAATGATTTCCTGAACTATCAGGGCGACTTCAATCCAGGCTACGCCGTATTCGGCGAGGTAACCGAAGGCCTGCAGTTGTTATTGGATGTCTCTATACGCCCGACTGGCCCGGGCGGTCCGTTCCGCACTGATGTGCCTGCCGCTCCAGTCATTATTCTTAAAGCTAGTGTCATTGGCGCTGACGCCGAATAGCACTGCTACATGACGCAACTGTTTATATCCGACCTGCACCTCGATGCATCCCGACCGGAAGCGGTCGATGCCTTCGAGGCCTTGCTTAGTGGTGAGGCACGCGATGCCGAACGCCTATATATATTGGGCGATCTTTTTGAAGCTTGGGTAGGTGATGACCATCCCGACTCCATAAGCAAGCGAGTCGTGCGCGGTCTGCAAGAGCTGCACCAAAGTGGGACTGCCTGTTATTTCATTCGGGGCAACCGTGACTTCTTAATTCGCAGTGGTTTCGCTACAGCCGCAGGCATGCACATACTGCCGGATTGTGCCCTTACCGAAATCAATGGTGAACGCGTATTGCTGATGCATGGTGACCTACTCTGCACCGATGACCGACAGTATTTACGCTTCAGAAAAATTGTTCGCAACAGCTTGTTTCAAAGCGTGTTCTTATCGCTCCCCATCAGCATGCGGGAACGCATTGCCGGTAACGCGCGGGACATGAGCCAGTCTGACAACATGATTAAGCCCGAAAGAATCATGGATGCATCTCAGGCAACGATCGAGTTAATGATGCAACGCTACGAAGTTCGAACACTGATCCACGGTCATACTCATCGCCCGGCGGTGCATGATTTCTCTATGAATAACAATGAAGCCACCCGCATCGTGCTGGGCGCTTGGTACGAACAAGGCAGTATTCTGCGATGGGATGATTCGGGCTATTCACTAGACCAGCTAGACTTTAACGAGACCGCTTAAGTCTCTGCTACTGGCACAACGACAATGCATTCGCTGGTTGCCACCAAGTTGTGCGCCAATATCTCATCCATAGAATTAAAACGCTCGGCAGGGTTCTTCGCCAACATACGGTCGATTAACTCCTGATATCCGGCTAACGGCTCGGGCAATGTTGGCACTGGTGCGCTGTCATGCAAATGAATTAACCCGATTGCCGAGTCAGCAGTAAAGGGTTTTTCGCCGACCAACATCTCGTATAAAATAATACCCAGACTGTAGATATCGGCGCGCTCATCCACCACTTCGCCCTTACCCTGCTCCGGACTCATGTAATAGGGAGTGCCGAAGATCTCACCGGTACCGGTAATCTCCGCTTCCAAGTGCGCCTGCTTTGCCAAACCGAAATCGATTACGGCAAGGCTGCCATCTTTGCGGAACAGCACATTGGTAGGCTTCAAATCGCGATGCAGAATACCAATGTTGTGGATAGCCGATAGCGCGCCGGCCATGTAGCGCAGATACGATAAAGCGCGCTCAGGACTAAGCCCTTTAGTAATACGTCGTTTCAAGCTACCCCGGTCGCAAAACTCCATTGCTATATA
>CBDTTT010000331.1:0-2325 GCA_965363345.1 uncultured Chromatiales bacterium | reverse complement strand
AATATCAGCGTTCTTCGGTAGCTGCTGCAACAGCCCACGTATCAGCGTGGTTTTACCGGTGCCAACTTCACCCGTGAGTTGGATAAAGCCACCGGATTCGCTAACGCCATAAATAAGATGTGCCAGCGCCTCGGTATGGCGGGCACTCATGTACAGGTATCTCGGATCGGGTGTGATCGAGAACGGTTTTTCGTTAAGTCCGAAAAAACTTGTATACATAGTTTGTCTGCTTAACCCGTTATGCCCCGAACCGTTTTATAGGATGCGCTTATTCTAACAGCAGGCCTAACTATCGCGCTCCACGATATAATTGCCAATCCACCGCAACGTATCACCACGCTCACCAAGAAACTCGATGGATTCCAGCGCTATGGCTAGGAGTTCGTTGGTGCGCGCGCGCGCAGTTTCGATACCAAACAGTGCTGGATAAGTGGCCTTGTCTCTTTCTTCGTCCGAACCCTGAGGTTTGCCAATAACTTCACTAGTGCCTTCGATGTCCAGAATGTCATCACGGATTTGAAAGGCCAGTCCGAGCGCATCAATAAAACGCTCGAGTGAATGCAGTTGTTCGGTAGTAAGGCTAGGGTCGCAATAGGCGGCTGACATCACGCTAACCCATAGTAACTTGCCGGTTTTGAGGCGATACATGTGCTCGAGTTCAGCGGCATTCAGGGTTTTGTGCTCGGAGGCAAGGTCGATGGCTTGCCCACCGGTCATGCCGATTGATCCGCAAGCATGTGCAAGCGCACTAATAATCTTTCGCTGAGACTGTGGTCGTGCGCACATGTCTGGTGTGTTTGCGAGAATTTCGAATGCGAGTGGTTGTAGCGCATCAGCCGCCAGAATAGCAGTGGCTTCATCAAACTGGATGTGAACTGTGGGCCTGCCGCGACGCAGATCATCATCATCCATTGCTGGCAGGTCGTCATGTACCAGCGAAAAGGCATGCATCAGCTCAATTGCTGCTGCCGGCGCATCCAGTATTTCCAGATCCAGTCCGAGCGCCTCTCCGGTAGCGTAAACCATCAATGGTCGCACGCGTTTGCCTCCACCCAGCACCGAGTAGCGCATGGCTTCGTGTAACACGCGAGGTGGCAGCTCCGCATCCGGCAGCGACTTTTCGAGCATCGCTTCTACGCGTTGAGTGTAGGTCTTTATTCTTTCTCTATAAGGCATCATGTATCTTTCTAAGTGCTAGCTTGCGAGTGTTGAGGCTTGCTGCAAATCGTATTATTGAAACTATAAGCAACGCCACAAATCTATTCCGGACAATGTTAACCGATGCGGGGCTATAATCTTCGCTAAATATTGCCGTAAGACCTGAATAAAAAGGACCTCGTGAAATGCGTGCCACTGCAATAGCGCACCCGAATGTAGCCCTGATTAAGTATTGGGGCAAAAGTGATACCCAGAAGAATCTTCCTGCAACCGGCTCCCTCTCAATAACTTTGGGCGGTTTACATACCCGTACAGATATTGAGTTCCAAGAGGGGCTCCGCCATGACAGCCTATTGCTTGATGGTAAGCCTGATGCTGCAGCCGATGTGCGAATGATTCGCTGTCTGGATGAGCTGCGTTTGCATGCCGGCAGCAAGCTCTTTGCAGTTGTTGAATCTGCCAATGATTTCCCTACCGGTGCAGGCCTTGCGTCTTCCGCTTCCGGTTTCGCCGCTCTGGCGAAGGCCGGGGCCGCTGCTTTGAACCTCAGTTTACCGGAACAGGAACTGGCCAGAATTGCGCGCTTAGGTTCGGGATCTGCGCCGCGTTCGTTGTTTGCCGGTGCCGTATTGCTCGACATTGCGAGTGAACCCGGCGAGACAATTTGTACCACGATTAGTGAGCCCGAGGCCTGGCCTTTGGAAGTGGTGGTTGCCGTGACATCGATGGCCCGCAAAGCCGTCAGTTCAACTGCTGGTATGGAGTCCAGCCGCTCGGGATCGCCGTATTTTGATGGCTGGGTGAGCAGTCACCCCGCCGATCTAGAAGCAGGCTTAGCGTGTTTTGCTGACAAAGATTTTATGCGGCTTGCCGAACTTGCTGAACACAACTGCCTGAAGATGCATGCACTGGCGATGAGTACCCGCCCACCACTGTTGTATTGGTCGCCGGCAACACTGGCTTGTATGCAGGCTATTGTTGAGATGCGAGCGAAAGGGATACCCGTCTTCTTTACTGTTGATGCAGGGCCGCAGGTAAAGGCTGTGTGTTTGCCGGAGGCGACTGATCGGGTTCGTGCAACACTGCAGGCAATACCGGGCGTTATTCAGACTCTGGATTGCACGTTGGGTCAGGGCGCCTGGGTGGGCTCAGAAAGCGATGAGGTTA
>CBDTTT010000330.1:0-2325 GCA_965363345.1 uncultured Chromatiales bacterium | reverse complement strand
TTTAGGTTCTATGGCTAAGATACATTTGCCCTGTGATAGAGTGAGCGCCTTGTCCTGCTTACGTTAGACTGAGTTTTGGTCACTGATGTGAGCGATATTGGAACCCTGCCGGTTAGCCGGTGTCCGATTTATTGAGTGTTTTATTTTATAAGTGAGTCCGTATGACTTTTTCATCTTTATTAACCGGAGCTGCCGGTCGCTTTAAACTGCTTCTGCTTGCAGGCATCGCTGCAGTCATGATGGTTTCGACAGTCGTTGCTCAGGATGATTTGCCGCCGGGCTACAAGCTGCTCATGGAGCAGTTCGACAACATTAAGGCTGAGGACATTAAGAAGTCATCGGTTACAGGTCTCTTGGAAGTCAGCTTTGACGGTACGCTTTTGTATGCCACGGAAGACGGTCGTTTTATGATTCAGGGTGATGCCTATGATGTCATCCGTAAGATAAATGTCACAGAGCAACGGCGGGCTGTTGCCCGTGCGAAAGCCCTAACCAACGCCGACCCGGATACGATGATTGTATTTGACGTTGCAAATGGCAATCCCGATTACACGATAACGGTATTTACCGATATTGATTGCGGCTACTGCCGTAAGTTACACCGCGAAATTTCTACGTATAACGAAGCTGGTATTCGCGTGCAGTACATGTTCTTTCCCCGTTCCGGGCCGAACACGGCAAGTTGGGCGAAAGCCAACAGCGTATGGTGCTCAGAAGACCGTGCAGCAGCATTAACCCGCGCGAAGGGAGGTGAGGTTTTACCTGATCCTAATGTCGACTGTGGCGAAACACCGGTTGAGCGGCATTACAAGCTTGGTCTTGCGGCCGGAGTTACCGGCACACCGGCAATCATGACCGAAAAGGGCGTATTGATTTCAGGTTATGTGCCCGCCGCCGAATTGCGTGAGCGACTAGAAACATTGGATGAAGTGGTCGTTAGTAACTAGGGTTTAATAACTAGGGTAGAACATATGCTCGCTGATTAGCGACAGCTGTGTTTCTAGAGAAATAAAAAAGGCGCAACGGTTAACCGTTGCGCCTTCTTTTTACAAAACCTAAGCTTTAAAGCTTAAGGAACTATCGTTCCAGATACTGAAGTTTGTCTTTTTTGTCTTTCCAGTCATCTGCGTCATCAGGTACATTGCCAATTTCGGTAACTACTGGCCAGATCGCTGAGAGTTCGGCATTGAGTTCGGTAAACTTTTCCTGACCATCGGGAAGTTCATCTTCAGCATAGATGGCCTCAGCAGGGCATTCAGGTTCGCACAAAGTGCAGTCAATACATTCGTCAGGATTAATGACCAACATATTAGGCCCAACGTGGAAACAGTCGACAGGACAGACTTCAATACAGTCTTGAAATTTGCAGCGAATGCAGCTTTCGGTAACAACAAATGTCACAGGGTTCTCCTTGCTTGAATCATGGGCTCCAAGCCCTCAATGCCGCGTACTTTAGTCGGATAAGCCTGAGATTCCAACAGTATTTTTGTTTCAATTTGTATCATGGACAGAGTGTGTAACCGCAAAGTGCCTTTAATCGTAGGTCTCGCGTCTGTTTCAGAGGCTTTTCATGCGTTTCGCCTGTGTGTAATGGACGGCGCTATCACCGCTTTCCATGAAATGCAGGTAGCGCTTAAGGGCAATGGTTCCGCTGGGAAAGGCAATTTCATCCCAGGGGATCTCGTCTGGTTTGAAAAGTTGAGTGTCCAGCGATTCTTCACCAACACCAAATACGCCATCCTTTAAGGTTGCTCTAAAAAAGATGTGTGCCTGTCCGGCGTGAACGACGTCTACTACAGCTAACAGGCCGTCCACATCAACTTCTGCGCAAGCTTCCTCGCGGGTTTCACGAGTGGCTCCCTCGACAATTGTCTCGCCAAGTTCCATGAACCCGGCCGGCACCGTCCAATAGTTGTAGCGGGGTTCAATGGCACGGCGGCACAACAGGATTGAACCCTCATGCTCAACGACGCAGCCCACAACCATCTTTGGGTTTTCGTAATGGACGATATCGCACGCACCACAAACGTAGCGGGGCAAGTGATCGCCCTGCGGGGTAGATGCCTGAAGTTCTGCGCCACAGCTTGAGCAGAAGTTCTGTGTTGTGCCTTTGGGGGTGAGGTTTGTCATGGTTAACTTATGTGGTGTTTAGCGTTGTCTGACAGTATGGCATAGCCCGCTGTCTGATTGCATAGTGCGGACTCCCTGAACGGTTCGGATACGGTGTTCTAAGTGATTGACCACCGCTTATGGGCTTTTGCAATTCAGGCCGAGACCCTCATTTATCAACTTCTCCCGGTATGCATCAGACAAACCATTCTTGCG
>CBDTTT010000329.1:0-2326 GCA_965363345.1 uncultured Chromatiales bacterium | reverse complement strand
ACACATCGCCCATACCGGCTGTCGCCATTCCGGGGTTGCCCGCCGTAACCACAACGGGCAGTGCTTCCTCACCCGCTATCAGGCTGCCATGACCTTTCAATACAACCGCACCGCCGTAGCGAGATTGAATTTCCTGTACCGCATTCAGTCGGTCTGCTTGAATCGCCTGCGTCGTGGTGTCCAATAGGCGTGCAGCCTCTCCCGGGTGCGGGGTCAGAACCCAGTCGTTACGGCGGATGGGGTTTGCGGCCAGTAAGTTCAGCGCATCGGCATCCAGAACCTTGGTCTTATTCGTATCAAGCACCCGCCCGAAACACTGCTCCGCCCATTCGTCCTGACCTAAGCCCGGACCAATCGCGATAACGCTAGCACGCTGCAGTAGATCATCGAGATCAGCTGCGTTCTCGGCTGACCGCACCATTAACTCGGGCCGCCCATTCAAAACCGTGGCAACATTTGCCTCGCGCGTTGCTACCGAGACCAGCCCTGCACCTGCACGCAACGCTGCCTCTGCTGACATTCTTACAGCACCACCCATTCCTGCATTGCCACCGACAAGCAACACGTGTCCAAACATGCCCTTGTGGGAATTTGGTTCTCGCGGCGGCAACAGCTCGCGCAGCATGCTGGCGTGATAAACCGACAAAGCGGGAATTAGATCAGCTGCCAACTGCGGAGGAATACCGAGCCCATCAAACATCAGCTCACCAACATGGTTGAGTCCGTCCCCCAGAAACATGCCTTGCTTTAAGCCAACAAAACTAACCGTCATGTCCGCCAGCACCGCAGCCCCCATAACCTTCCCATCTAAACTGTTGAGACCCGTAGGCACGTCGACAGCAAGTATCGGCTTGCCCGCCTGGTTGACCCCGTTTACCGCTTCCAGATAGGCACCTTCAAGATCACGCTCCAGACCGGTACCGAGCATTGCATCGATCACCAGGTCTCCTTCAGGACAACTCACCGGATCATAAGCCTGAGTCTCGCCGCCCGCGGCACGAAACTCTTCAAATGCTTTGCGCGCATCACCCTTTAAAAGCAGCGGATCAGTGATGGCAGCCACCGTCACCTCGCAGCCAGCGGCACGGGCAAGTCTGGCGATAACATAGCCGTCTCCGGCATTATTGCCGGCACCGCACAAAACCAACCAATGACGAGCCTGGGTAAAACGGGCAAGGCCCAGGTCAAAGGCAACCTGACCTGCCCTGCACATCAGTTCATAGCCGGGAATGCCGTGATCTTCAATGGCACGCCGGTCGAGCTCGCGAACCTGCTCCGGGGTATAGGCAAAATGTGACAATAGATTCATTAGGCTGATTATACTGTGCTTCAACTGATTAAGAGCAAGCAGCTGAATTAACCACGTGACTTCCCCTGAAGACAACAACCTGAATCGCCATGACAGCACGCCGGAAGAACTGGGCGAACGGGTGCGTGGCTGGGCACGCGAACTGGGTTTTCAGCAAACAGGCTTCAGCAAGCCTGAGCTAGCCACAGCAGAAAAACATCTTGAGCATTGGCTAGCTGCCGAGCGTCATGGCGACATGAGTTATATGGCAAAGCATGGCCGCAAACGCTCACGACCCGCAGAACTTGTTCCCGGAACGCTCAACATTATCTCCGTCCGGATCGATTACCTGCCGGAAGAACATATTGACCCGAAAGCGCTATTGGAAGAATCACCACAGGCCTATATTTCACGCTATGCCTTAGGCCGCGACTATCACAAACTGGTTCGGCGGCGCTTACAGCAACTGGCAGACAAAATTACAGAGCATTGCGGTGAATTCGGCTACCGGGCATTCGTCGACAGTGCTCCGGTGCTTGAGAAAGCACTCGCTGAAAAAGCTGGCCTTGGCTGGATAGGCAAACACACTAATCTCATCAACAAAGATGCAGGCTCCTGGTTTTTTCTCGGCGAACTGTTTACTGACCTGCCGCTACCAAGCAACGATTCCCCCGCCATCAATCACTGCGGCAGTTGCAGCGCTTGTATTGATGTTTGTCCGACACAGGCAATTACAGGACCCTACCAACTGGATGCCCGACGCTGTATTTCTTATCTGACGATAGAAATGCGCGATTCCATCCCAGTGGAATTTCGTAAAGCTATCGGCAACCGCATCTATGGCTGCGATGACTGCCAATTGTTTTGCCCATGGAATAAATTTGCGCAGCCGACACAGGAACCCGACTTCTCGCCGCGGCATGGGCTCAATGACATTGAACTTTGCGAGCTGTTTGAATGGGATGAAGCGACGTGGCTTGAGCGAATGGCTGGCAGCGCTATTCGCCGAATCGGCTATGAGGCTTGGTTACGCAATAT
>CBDTTT010000328.1:0-2351 GCA_965363345.1 uncultured Chromatiales bacterium | reverse complement strand
CTATGAAGAGGGGTTGCTGGCTTGTTGGGTGATTGGCACAGTCTTCCTGTACGCATTTACTATGAGGATACCGATGCACAAGGCATTGTGTATTTCGCGAATTATCAGCGATTCATGGAGCGTGGTCGCACCGAATGGTTGCGTGATCATCACGTGAGTCAGGAACGTCTGCATAAAGACCATCAGATATTTTTTAGTCTGACGAGCACGGCTGTGAAGTATCACAAGCCGGCATTGTTAGATCAGCAGGTGTATGTCATGACCCGTGTGGATGAATTGCGGGGAGCCCGGATTACCTTTGCTCAGGAGGTCCGGCTTGAAGCGCCGGATGGCGATTTGCTTGCCAGCGCCGAGTGCGTTGCTGCCTGTATCGATGCGCTTAGCTTGCGTCCGCGCCGGTTTTCGGCCGAGCTCAAGGAGCAGCTAGGCTTTTAGTTTTGTTGGGTGATGTCGGTTTGCCACAAGGCAGCTTCTATCACGTACGTCGTATTTTGATCTTAAGGAATTATCGCCAATGAACGGCAATTTATCTGTAATTGAACTGTTGTTAGGAGCCAGCCTGATTGTGCAGCTGGTGATGTTGATGCTGCTGGCAGCATCTATCGGGTCGTGGGCAATTATCCTGAAGAAGCGTCAGGTAGTAAAACAGGCTATTGAAGGCGCTGAAGAATTCGAATCTAACTTTTGGTCCGGCGGCGATCTTACGTCTATCTATAAGAATATTAATAAAGGCGAAGCTGCACCGACAGACATTGCCGCGATTTTCGAAGCTGGTTTTAGAGAGTACCGTCGCTTGGTGCAACAGCCAGGGCAGGACCCAGACAAAGTAATGGAAGGGGCGCAACGTGCTATGCGGGTTGCGCAGATGCGTGAGATGGATCGTTTGGATCATCAGCTTGCAACGCTGGCAACCATTGGCTCGACCAGCCCGTACGTCGGACTGTTCGGCACTGTGTTCGGAATTATGAATTCGTTCAGGGCACTGGGTAATGTCCAGTCGGCAACTCTCGCTATGGTAGCTCCGGGTATTGCAGAGGCGCTTATTGCTACGGCAATGGGGCTATTTGCTGCTATTCCTGCCGTTATCGCCTACAACCGCTATGCCGATCAGGTTGCCCGCCTTGAGGTTCGCTACGACACGTTCCGTGAAGAGTTTTCAGCCATCCTGCAACGCTCTATTGCAGCAAGGCAGGGAGCTGAATAATGCCAAGCAGCCGTAAGCGAAAAATCATGGCTGAGATCAATGTCGTGCCTTACATTGATGTGATGCTGGTGCTATTGATTATCTTTATGGTTACCGCACCCCTGCTAACGCAGGGTATAGAAGTTGATTTGCCGACCGGTGATGCGGAACCGATGCAGCAGGATGCCTCCGAGCCGCTTGTTTTAACGGTTGATGCCGAGGGCAACTTTTACCTGAATGTCGGTGACGACGAAGACAAGGCACGTGATCGACAGCAAGTCTTGACGCTGGCATCTGTCGTGTTAAAAGCAAAGCCAGCCACTCCGGTGCTGGTGAAGGGTGACAAGGATGTGAAGTACGGTCGGATTGTTACAGCGATGTTTTTGTTGCAGGAAGCGGGTGCTCAGAAAGTGGGTTTTTTAACTGATCCGGCGGAGTTTGAGCCGCTCTTAGAGAATTAGAGGCGGCTTTTTAGCCTGCCACTAACGGATTACCACGGACGGATTCGTGTCGACATCAAACTCATTTATTGAAGAGTACAAGCCTTGGTTGATTGGGTCTGTTGTGTTGCACGTTGTCGTGGCGCTGGCGTTCGCTCTGAGTACCTTTACGATACCCAGACAGATGCCGCAGCAGCTTGCGGTGCAAGCGGTGTTGGTGGATGAAACCAAAACCAAGTCTGCCAAAGAGGCTGTGGCGCGTGAGCAGCGTGAAGCCAAAGAGCGCACAGCTGCACAGGCCCGTCGTGACCGTGAGAAGCAGAAGCAACAGAAGGCCGAGCAGGAACGTAAAGCGAAGGTGCAGCGCGAACGCAAAGCGAAAGATGAACAACAGCGCAAGCAAACTGCAGAGCGTGAGCGCACGTTAAAGCGCGATCAAGAACAAAAAGCCATTGCGGCCCGCGAAGCTAAGGCCAAAGCTGATGCCGATCGAAAAGCAACGGCGGCAGCTGAGGCGGACAGACAGGCCAAAGCCGAGGTCGAACGCAAAGCTAAAGTTGAAGCCGAGCGGCAGGCAAGGGTTGAAGCAGAACGTAAAGCGAAAGCCGATGCCGAACGTAAGGCGACCGAAGCGGCGGCGGCACGTCGACAGGCCGAGTTAATGGCCTCGATGGAAGCGGAAGAG
Organism: uncultured Chromatiales bacterium; assembly: GCA_965363345.1. Lineage (GTDB taxonomy): Bacteria > Pseudomonadota > Gammaproteobacteria > Steroidobacterales > JABIQA01. The sequence continues at coordinate 43 of CBDTTT010000328.1, read as the reverse complement.
CGACTGCTCGCTGCGCGTACTTCCGGTGAATTGGCGCAATATA
>CBDTTT010000327.1:0-2353 GCA_965363345.1 uncultured Chromatiales bacterium | reverse complement strand
GTAATCGGTAAAGCGCTGCCAATACCCGACGAAACCGATGAGCCAGCAAAACCGGATGAGCCGTTATGGCGACAGCCGGATTTGCGGCGGTTTAACCCGGAGTGGGTGTTGCCGGAACCGGGAGGCGCGGTGGACTGTGCGTTAAAACATGCCATGAATACACCCGCAGAACCCGTTACCTTCGATTGGGCAAGCCCCTTAGCACGCGTGGTTGGCACCGTGGTTCACTCGTATCTCGAACATATGGCCTTGCATGGTATTGAGGCGACGTCCTACTCAGTGGCAACCTGCAAAGCATTGCTCGCAGAGCAGGGCGTTCCATTCTCTGATTTGGAAACCGGTGCGAAGCGTGTCGTTACGGCGCTGAATGCTGCAGTCAGCGATGAGAAGGCGCGATGGATTCTGGCAACGACACATAGCGCAGCTGACAGTGAGTTACCTATTAGTCTTGTGCTTGACGGTGTGCTCGAACGTAAGGTGATTGATCGCACATTTATTAGTGACGAGGGCGAGCGCTGGATTATCGATTATAAAACCAGCACGCATTCCGGTAGCGATACCGAATCGTTTGTTGATAATGAAGTCGTCCGTTATCACGAACAACTCGATGGTTATCGTGACGCCATCGCAGCGCTGAATCCCGATGAAACGTCACCGGTAAGGCTGGGTTTGTACTTTCCTAGTCTTGGTGTGTTTCGTGAGGTAGTTTGATGTCGGCCTGACGTCTGCCGTCAGGTAGTAGCAAGCTAAAACGAGCCGCTGAACTCAAACTGGTGGATGCCCTGGTCGTTCGTAGGCGCCATAAATTTTAGTGCTTGTCTGATATCTGAACCGGTATTGGCAGTGGTTCTTATATCTGCTTGTAGAGCGTAGTTGCCCGGAGGCGTGAGTGTTACCGCGCCATTGAGTGTTAACGGACCGCCCGTATCTTCTACAATGCCGACCGCCGGATTATCTTCGGTTACTTCCACGTTATCAAATACCACAATGTAATTGCCAAGCTCCGCCGGGACACTATCACCAGGTTGAGATGCAGACAGATTGCGGATATCAGCTGTAGCTAGTATTTGCTGCGGCCACTGATCCTCAATGATAATTGATTCAGCCTGAACGCTGATTTGTCCGGATAACGGCACTGCCATCCCGCGACTGAGTACATCGAGTCCGGCAAACAATGTGGCATTGCTCACGGTCAGATCGCCGCCAATCGTGGCTTCAACATCACCCTCAAAATCACCACCATCCCAGCTTGTGACGAGGTTAAGGCTGACGCGACCGAGTAGAAGTTTTGCAGGATTCATATTCCAGCGCGTCACGTTTAGCCCAAAGCCATTCACATTGACGAACTGAGCGCTGCCTTGCCACAGACTGCCCTGCAGCCCGGAAAAGCCGATGAGTTCGCCCGGTAGCATAAGCCCAAGCAGACTTGCAGGAGCGAATACGGGTAAAAAAATAACGAACGCAGTTACACCAATCATAGTTAAGCGTGCGCGTTGCGACAGGGAACGGAGTTTCTCTAGCAAGTGAGTGATCCTAGTAGTGCTCCTGGTCAGGCGCCGTTGCGGTCGAGTACGAGCGAGCAATTAATGCGTCCGGGCGGCCCGGCCAGATCAATGCTCGCTGATGTTGTCGTCAGACCATAGCCTGTTTTGACTTCGCTCAGCCAAGTGACCAAGTCGTCAAAGGGCGCATTTTCGAAGCGCAATCTAACGGTGTTGTTACCATCTGGCTGATTGCGCTTGAGGTAATCGCTTAAGCCACGTAGGCGGGTGGTTCGATCGATCACCACCACAATGGATTGATTTAACCCTTGCACCGGCATGGCGCTGCTGCCCGGGTTACTGCTGCGTTGGGCGGCGCGCCGCTGCAGTTCAACGAGCAAAGTCGATTTCTCGGCAACCCGTGTTTCGAGTTTGGCTTTGCTGGTGTATAGCGGGTTAAGTAGTAGTAACCAGATTAGAGCGACAATTACGAATACTGCTGTTACGCCCACCATAAGGCGTTCGCGTGGTGTCATGCCACGCAACCAATTTTGCAGTTGTAAATTGACTTGTTGTAGTTTGATGGTGGCGGTATTCATGTCCCTTTCGCCTTCACTTGCACACGACCCTTGATTACCCCATCAGAGGGATTGGCCGATTGGATGTCTGCAATGAAACTGCCGCTTTCGTTAATACTTTGTCGGAGCTGATCGAGATTCTCTACTGCAGGTGCTTTGAGCCGCAGGTCGATAGTGCCACTGCGAAAATTAAGCGCTTCAAACGTAATGTCTTTGCTTTTGCCGACAGCATCCGCGAGGACGATCAATGCCTGAATGAAATCGGGGCCGCTGTCGATCGGACCTGATCCGCCT
>CBDTTT010000326.1:0-2359 GCA_965363345.1 uncultured Chromatiales bacterium | reverse complement strand
TTTTAGATGAGGTCTTTTACTATGAAAATGGTTTATGGAATTCAGGTTGCTGTTGTTGTCGGGTTTGGCTTGTTGGCGTCGCAGGTTTCTGCCGAGGCTTGGCAAGAGAGTGGACTAAGTGCAGCTTTGCAGGTCGAAACACGCAGTGATGCCGACAAATCTCGTGATGCTGCACGTACGCCAGCCGAGGTTATTTCTTTTCTCGGTGTCGCACCGGGCATGACGGTATTGGATTTAATGGCTTCCAGCGGCTACTACACAGAAGTGTTGTCGATCGCCGTTGGTGATAATGGCAAGGTGTACGCACAGAACCCTCAATGGATGCTTGAGTTTATGAAGGGTGTGGTTGACCGTGCCTTAGCTGAACGCTTGCAGGATGGACGATTGGCCAATGTTGAGCGTATTGATGGCGATCTAGATCAGGTTGGTCTGCCCGCAGAAAGCGTAGATGCAGCATTTAGTGCGTTGAATTTTCATGACGTGTATTACGACTATGGCGAAGCTGCTGCGATGCTATTGCTCGAACAGGTTTATGCAGTGCTTAAGCCCGGTGCCGGTTTTCTGCTGATAGATCACGCTGGTAAAGCAGGCCTTGATAATAAGGCATTGCATAGAATCCCCGAAGATGACGTACGTAAATTGGTCTTGCAGGCCGGATTCACGATAGAGGCCGAGGGGGACATGTTGTCTCATCCCACTGATGACATGACGCAGATGGTATTTGCCAAGGACCTGCGCGGTAAAACCGACCGTTTTGTGCTGCGCTTGCGTAAGTAACTGTCGTCATTGAACTTTTGTTATGCCCCTTGATCTTAGTAGCTATAGATCAACGTGAGTTCACTGCTTGAACTCATCAGGCTTTTGCCTGCGGTGACTAAAAATGACCGCGGTATGCCCTGTTTAGGTGGCTAAGTGGGCTTTTGTTAGCTGCTATAATTCACCAACTTTTACATATATAACTTCTATTAGAAGGCAGCCTGAAGCAGATTGGCGCCTCCTGATACATCTGGAGTAATTCATGGTTCGAATTGGAATAGCCCTTGGACTGGGCCTCTCAGCTTGTTTGCTTGCAGGCTGTGGCGGCAGTAAGCCCGTTCCGGAAGCACCAAGCCTTGATGTTTCGGTGCGTGCAAATCGAGTAGATTTAGAGTGGAATTCCGTCATTGCTGGGACATACACCCTGTATCGCGATGTTGATGGTATTGCAGGTGATGGCAGTTTCGAGCCATTCCGGACGCTTCCTTCCGCTGCGATTAGCATTACCATTCCTGCTTCGGTGCATTTGTTCGACTGGGAAAGTGAGCCGCGGTATTACCTCGAAGGCTGTAATTTAAATGGCTGTGCTACGACTAGAGTCTTCACCATCGAAGAAAATTTCAATCGTCTCGCCACGGGTTATTTCAAAGCATCAAATGCGACAGCAGACAAGGCAGATAATTTTGGCTCATCGGTCTCTATAGATAGTCTTGGTATATTTATGGTTGCTGGTGCTCCTTTTGAAGATTCGAATGCTGTCGGCACTATTCTCGGTGATGGCACCTTAGCGGGCCAGCCAATTGACGACCGCAGCGTCGATGGCTATGGAAATGCACCTGCTTCTGGTGCTGCTTATGTCTATGCCATTAATAATTTTGGTCAGTGGGTGCAACTCAACTATTTGAAGGCGCCCGATATCACCACCTCTGCTGATTCTATCGACCCGCAAGCCGCAGCCGCAGCTGCACTTGATCCAGAGGGCGATGGTGACCAGTTCGGTTATGCGGTAGCGATTAGTGCTAATGGTGGCTATTTAGCTGTTGGCGCGCCGAAAGAAGATGGCGGCTGTGTGATAGCTGAAGACAGTGACGTTTGCTCACCGACTATCACCGATAATTCATCAGTTGATTCAGGTGCGGTATACATCTATCAACTAATCAGTAGTCAGTGGTTCCTCACAAATTATATTAAGCCTGAAACAATAATTGAAGGGGCCGCCTTTGGTTCATCTCTATCGTTTAACGCTGCAGGCAACACTCTGGCTATAGGCGCTCCCACTGACAATGTTGGTGGTAGTTTGGCCGCTAACGATGGCATCTTTAATGACGATGAAGAACCGGCTCCTCTGAGCAGTAGCCCAGATTCCGGGGCCGCGTATGTCATCGTGCGTACAGGCTCAAATGCTGATGGTTCGACCATCTGGGAAAAGCAGGCGACTATTAAGGCCCGCACGGTCGCAGACGGCGAGCATTTTGGTACCGTTGTGAAGCTTAGCGATGAAGGTAATACGCTGGCTATTTCTGCCCCTAATGCCGATGCTGGTGGCTTCACTGATGTTGGTTTTGTCCATGTTTATAGTCGTGAAGACGTCGGTGATGGTGTG
>CBDTTT010000325.1:0-2365 GCA_965363345.1 uncultured Chromatiales bacterium | reverse complement strand
CTGATCGGGCCGTCATCAACCGGCTCAAGACCAAACGCAATACACTCTGCATGACTGTTGCCACTTTCATTAACCAACAACGGCCCCGGAACCGGCTTACCCTCAATGATAACTTCATCAAACATAAAACAAGGTCCGCCACGCATACCGTGTTGGTCACGGGCACGGTACATAAGTGCCGTTGCCTCATAGGCATCCTGATTGACCTGTGGAATCCGCATGACTAAACCATGGGCATCTAATGCTGCCACATAGTCACGCATACTTTTAAACGGTGCTTTGATATTGCCGGCTATGGGCTTTTTGGTTTTGGAGCTTTCGCTGGTGCAGGCGGCGGGTGCGATGGCCAGACCGGCCGAGCCTGCCGCCAAAGTAAATAGAGTTCGGCGTGAGATAGACGATGTTGCAGCCGCAGGCTGAGCTCCCTCGAGGTCGACCGCTGGTTTTCGCTTGCTCATTGTTTAATCCCCGCTATAAACGACTATATCTGAACGATCCTTATCGGTACTCAACAACTCAGTGGCACTGCGTGAGCGAATAGTAATCACCAGAACCCGCAACTCACTATCTCTTGCTTGTAACTCCTGAAGCAAGCCACCATTGAAATCCGTGTGAAAGCTGCCCACGACATGAACAACAGGCCGCCCGTCAGACTGGTACAACGCGGCTATCGACTGCGCCATCGTGGCATCCCAGACACGATGGGCGCGAAACATCTTTGCCATCTGTGGCTCATCGAGGGGTTTCATACCCATGGATTGGTTCTTACGTGAGATCCGTGACATCGTCTTGAAGAAACGTGCTTGATACTCAGGATCAACCGGCAGCAGCGGGCAATCGAACAAGGCTTGCTCGGCAACAGGCAACTCACCAAGGTTTTCACAACCTTTATTACGTGCCATACGTGAGTATTTAAGAGGTGCATTGCTCGCAATCATATCGACCTCTGCATCGCGGGCTATCTGCAACTTGGGTAAATACCACTCAAGCCAGTTCTCACGGATCGAAGGACCCACAAATGCACGAACACTTTTTAGGCCCTCACCGTCGATCTTCCCGGCCGAGTATTCATCCAACGCCGACTGCTGACCGCGATCAAATTCTTCTAACGACAAACTAAAAGAAACATCCTGTGTCACAAGCTCATGTAAGAACTCCTGTTGCCAGCGATGTCCGTTTGCGTCTGTATGGGTTTCACCGATAACGATCACATCGGCCTGTTGGACAGCCAACATGAGTTCGTCGAAATTCAAAGACGCACCATCATCCGTCGAGAACACCGAGGCCACAGCAGCCACTGGCCCAATCATAAAGGCCAGAAAAAACGTTATGTAAACAGTATTGATACGTGAGGTCATGCTCTAACCATAATTCACAGAAGCGTTTCGGAACAGAGCAAAACGCTCTCCGGTCCACTGCCATCCTGTGGGGTGACACTCATGCCATGCGCTAACTGGAGCTCATCAACTGCGAACAGTAGCCCTTATATCCAAAGCGGTTTACGAGTACCTGTATACGCCTCTAAAAGCATCGGTGAATGCTTGCATACATATAGAAAACTCCGATATAGTATTGAAAATACTAATAATTTTAATGGCATTGCCACTGACTGATGCAAGTCTCAGAAGCACTGAACCAGCAATACTCAAGCGGGGAAGAACATTAAACGACCCAAGATAACTGCGACAGCGGGCCTGCTACTGGCATTACTTTTCTCGTCAGTACAAGCCATCAACGTTATTGATTTTGAAGACCAGACCATTGGTGCTGCATCACCACTGGTGATTGATGGCTTCAAATTCTTCGGCGATATCAGCGTGATTGAAGCTGAGCCCGGCGGCAATCAGCACCTTGCTGCAACGGGATCCGCCCAATGCGATTTTCAGTCATGCGGCCCCCTCATCATTGTTATGGAACGAGATGATGGCGGTGCATTCGCACTACATGATGTCGATATCACTCTCTCTTCGGCCTTTGGTAGCACAGGGTCGGTAGTGGATGGTTACATGATTGGGGGTGGTCTTGCCTCAGGCGCCATCGGCGCACCCGACTGGTTAAATATCGACCGGGTTGAGTTCTTTGTAGTCAGCTTCACAACATCACAGTTCGATACCATTGGCATTACGCTGGATAACGTCGCTGTATCGGCTGTTCCGGTACCTGGCGCACTATGGTTACTCGGTTCAGGGTTAGGCCTACTTGGCTGGCTAAGACGCAAGCATTAAACGCCAGTTACGACATACAAAAAAGCCCGCTACTGCGGGCTTTTTTATTGGGGTATAAAAAGTCCTAATCCTGCAGTTTCCTCAGGTGCGGAAACAACAGCACATCACGTATCGAAGGAGAATCGGTCAGAAACATCACG
>CBDTTT010000324.1:0-2378 GCA_965363345.1 uncultured Chromatiales bacterium | reverse complement strand
GATGCCTTCTGGCCGGCACGAAAAGATACTGCGGTATTGGTCGCCGCTGAACAGGTCTAGGTGAACTGGCCTAGTGAAATGGCCTAAATGCGCACAGTGTTTTAGTCGTTTCGCTTGTTCCAGGAATTGCTCATTATCGCATTGAGCACCGAAAACATTGTGCCCGTGCTAAGACCGATCATAAGCGTGCCATTGAGTGCTTCCAACCCGCCAAGCAACCGCCTTTCTTCAGACATCACGACGTCGCCATAGCCCAGTGTCGAGAAGTTTACGACCGAGTGATAAAAGGCCGCCATGAAAGTATCAAATTCTCCGAGATACAAGAATAACGCAGCCCAGAGTGTGACCTGGCCCAGGTTGCCTGCGAAAATGATTAGCGTAACTACAGTAAGTACGAAGACAGCAACCCAACTGCCGCGATTGAGCATTCCGTGTTTTTCAAACTTATACAGTTGCCGGAGCGTGGCCCAGACAACTACGCACTGAATGATCAGGCAGAGAATCACCATCAGAATCCCTGTAAGTAGTTGACCGTTCATTGTTGCTCCCGTTGCCGATCTATTCGGTCAGTATCTTAGCTGTTATCCCATGCAGCACCAAGCTGCCGAATACTATGCAGCTTATCGCTATAGCCATGAATGGGCGCCCGCTATGGCTTTGCTCAGAATGACAATGGCGAAAACGATGCCAGCTAAGCCCTCGGCCTGAAGCTTATGCCGGAGCAGGGTCTTTAGGGCTCATGTCTGCAGGTTATAAGCCCTATATAGGCTGTGGCAATACGCTTGTGAAGCACCGTTTCTTGTTTATGCGGCTCTATTTTGTGCCCTTAAGGTTGCCTTAAGAATCAGTCGGTAAAGTCGTCCCATAGTTTAGAAATACTATGAGGCAAGCACATGCAGGCAGAGACACTCGGACCAACTCACCAAGCCGCAGTACAGCAACGGACGCGCTTCGAGCGCACGCTAAAATCGAGCGTCTGCATGGCAATAAGAGCCATTTCTAGCCGCATAAAATTGCCGCATAGAGCCAAGCCATGTCTCGCCAAATTATAAACTTTCCTAGTGAAAATCCGTTACAAAAAGCGTTGCAGCAGCGTGCTGCCGATGACGTAGTCATTGTGTCCGGCAGCATCACTATGACGGCGGCAGAGCTGTTGACCGATATTGCAGCAATACAGAAATGGCTGTCGGCGAAAGGAATTGATCGTCTTGGGTTGCTGATGTCCAACGGGCCGGCATGGTTGCTGGTTGATCTGGCTTGTCACTTTTCCGATGTTTGTCTGTTGCCATTGCCGGTATTCTTTTCAGACAGTCAGCTGAAGCATGCGATGGATACGGTCGGTGTAGATGCCGTATTGACAGATGATCCCGACCGACTGGCTGCAATTGAAGGCGTTAAGGCTGATGGTGTCGAATACAATTTTCTGACTGATTTAGTTCTATTCGAATTTTCAGATGCGGTTCATCCTGAGCTCCCTGCGGGCACCAGCAAGATCACTTTTACATCAGGATCGACGGGGCAGCCACGCGGCGTTTGTTTAGATAATGCTGCTCAGCTGCGGGTTGCGCAGACTCTGTATTCCGCATTGGCTATCGCACAGCCCCGTCACCTTAGCTTATTGCCTTTGAGTACTTTGTTGGAGAACGTTGCCGGCGGTTATTACGCCTTGCTGGCAGGCGGCACTGTGGTGCTCCCCAGTGAAGCGGACACAGGCTTCTCCGGCAGTATGCTTGCCAGTTTTTCAACCCTCGTGAGTTCAATAGACCGGCACCGGCCAACCAGCATGATTTTACTCCCCCAGATGCTGGTTGGCTTGGTTGCCGCCTTGGAGGAGGGTTGGCAGGTTCCTGAAGAGTTGCAGTTTGTCGCTGTCGGCGGCGCTAAGGTTTCGGCCGATTTGATTCGCCGTGCTCGGACGCTCGGGCTGCCTGTATATGAAGGTTATGGCTTGTCTGAGTGTGGCTCTGTGGTCTGCTTGAATTACCCGGGTGCTGATCGTGTCGGCAGTGTGGGCAAGCCTTTGGCACATATGAATATCGATATTGTGTCGGGTGATGTGGTCTTGTCCGGTAATAGCTCCCTTGGTTATGTTGATGACCCACAAAGCTGGGGTGCGGACGAGGTTGCCAGCGGCGATATCGGAGAGTTTGACGCCGACGGGTATTTGTATCTGCATGGCCGCCGCAAAAATCTCCTTATCTCAGGCTTTGGCAGGAATATTTCGCCTGAATGGGTTGAAAGCGAAGTGCAGCAGCAGAAGGGCATTGCCCAGTGTGTCGTTTTTGGTGATGCGCGTGCCTATTGCATTGCGATTATTGCTGCATCAAGCCCCTCTATAAGCGATGTTGAAATTAGCGCTAGTCTTGAATCAGCAAATG
>CBDTTT010000323.1:0-2383 GCA_965363345.1 uncultured Chromatiales bacterium | reverse complement strand
CCTTGTCTGAACAACCTTCTGACGCAAACGTCAGCACTGCGCCTGCGAGCGAAGAAAAGCGCGTCGACATGACCGTTCTGCTATTTGGGCTTATCACCTATGGCATTGGTCAATCCCTGCTCTACGTCGTGCTCGGCCCCATCATTCGCGAAATCGGCATTTCCGAAATGCAATACGGTTTTCTTATCTCGGCCTCCAACGTCGCCATCGTGTTGACGGCACCTTGGTGGGGTCGCAAATCTGAAACGCTCGGTAGAAAATCAGTCTTGATCATAGGACTGCTTGGCTATAGTGCCGGCTACGCACTGCTTGCTTACGGTGTACAACTGGGCATGGATGGAACTGTTGCCGGTAATATGGGATTACCGGACAGTGTGCAAAGCTCAACTGGCATCATGGCATCTACCGCTGCCATATTCGCCTCCCCCCTCTTTTTATTGTTGCTTGGTGCACGCCTCGCATATGGCGCACTAGCCAGCGCAATACAACCTGCGGCGACAGCCTATATTGCAGACACCACCGATGAAGCCGGTCGCACTAAAGGTATGGCACTTGTCGGAATGACAGCAGGTCTTGGCACCATTATCGGGCCGGTATTTGGTGTCGCATTTACACGGCTCGGTCAACTAGCTCCGATGTACATTGCTGCTGCTCTTGCTGTAATTGCAGCTATTTGTATCGCAAAATTTATTAAGGAACCTAAGATTCATGTCAGCGATGACGGCAAACCAAAAGTTGTTGTCAGAGTCAGTTGGTTCGATAGCCGAGTGTTTCCTTACCTTCTAGGCTGGGCAGTCGGCTTTATGATCTTTACGGCCATTACACCGCTCGTGCCGCTGCTTGCCACGGACCAGCTGGGCCTAACGGACAAGAAAGATATTACTGACGTTGTTGGAATATCACTGCTGAGCATGGGACTGGTGAATGTCATTGTGCTGGTTTCACTCATGCAGAAGATCAAACTCGCACCACATGTACTGTTGCGCTTTGCCTTTATTCTGTTTGGTTTGGTTCTCATCTTGCTCAGTCAGGCAACTAGCACATGGATGTTCTACCTGGCATTCGGCGGCATGGGGTTTGCATTCAGTATGGTTGTTCCAAGCCTAAACGCCGGTGCTAGTCTGGCGGTTAATGATGATGAACAAGGTGCTGTAGCAGGCTTGCTGACAGCCGCTCCGACACTGGGCATGATATTTGGTCCGTTTGGTGGCACCGCGCTGTATCAACTCGGACCCAATGTGCCCATCGTGACATCAGCGATAATTAGCATTCTGCTGGGTCTTTATTTCTTCTTAGTAAACCCAGCAGCCAAACAAGCTGCATAGAGGTAAGTCATGCCAAATATTCTAATTACTGGAGCAAACCGTGGACTGGGGCTTGAGTTTACCCGCCAGTATGCGGCCGATGGCTGGGATGTTATTGCTTGTTGCCGTTCACCCGAGTCTGCTGATGAACTGAATTTACTCGCAGCAGATAACAGCAAAGTCATAGTAGAAAAATTGGATGTTGCTAATTTTGAGGCTATCGATGCGCTGGGTAAAAAATACAAAGACACCCCACTCGATATCCTGCTGAATAATGCCGGTATCATTGGACCCTTTCCCATTGAGGAGAACATCACCCGTCAACATTTCGGGCAGATGGAATACGACATCTGGGAAGACGTCATGCGGGTCAACTGTTATGCACCCATGAAGCTAACCGAAGTCTTCATGGACAACGTTGCTGCCAGTGAACACAAGAAGATCATCTGCATTTCAAGTTCGGTTGGCTCTATCTCAGAAATGGCTATTCCGGGCGTGGCCTATGCCAGCAGCAAAACCGCGCTGAACCGTGCAATGACTATCGCCGCCAATGAGCTCAAATCAAAAGGCGTTATAGTAGGTCTGTTCTGCCCCGGCTACGTAAAAACCCGAATGGATGCCTTCGGTTATGCCATGGTCGAAATCGAAGAAAGCATCTCACTGCTGCGCCCCATGATTGCAGCGCTCACCATCGAGGACACCGGATGCTTTAAAGGGCATGACGGACGAACCATCGGCTGGTAACACTCACCACAAACTGCCCAAAAAATAAGTATCTAAAATTATGCGTTTATTTGACTACAATCGTTCGCCAAACCCGCGTCGGGTAAGAATTTTCATCGCCGAAAAAGGCTTAAATATCCCTCTCGTTAAAGTGGATCTGATGCGTATGCAACAGCTCTCGCCTGAGTTCCGGGAAATCAATCCCGGTGCAACTCTGCCCGTACTCGAAACTGACGATGGCACTTATATCAGCGAGAGTCTTGCCATATGTCACTATCTTGAGGAACTGCACCCGGAACCGAATCTACTTGGTAACAGCCCACTGGAAAAGGCACAGGTCATCATGTGGAACAGCA
>CBDTTT010000322.1:0-2383 GCA_965363345.1 uncultured Chromatiales bacterium | reverse complement strand
GTTCTTTCTGATACTGGCCGATAGCCCCCGATAGAATAGGTATTCCTAGGATTTGTATACGCAGTTTTTAGAGCTGGCTCTTCACCATCTGTCTTAAGGCATCGCAGTATGTCTGCGTAGCGACTCATGTACTATCATTGCTTGGGATAAGTGGAGGAGTGCAGCATGACCGAGCCCGGTACTGATTTCGGAAAACTACAGGCACGAACCTTCGAGATGGCGATACGTCTCGCGGCTTTGTTTGTGCTTCTCTTCTGGTGTTTCAAACTCATCGAGCCCTTTATCCTGCTGGTGATGTGGGGAATCATCGTCGCAATTGCATTGCTGCCGGTTTTCCGGAAGCTTGCAGCGATGTTGGGCGATAGAAAAAAACTGGCATCGGCGTTACTAGCAGTATCACTCATCGCGTTGCTTGTGGTGCCAGCCGCTATGCTTACGGATAGCCTGATTGTTAGTGCTCAGGCGCTCGCCGAATCCGATGAGTTCGTTATTATGGCACCGCCCGAATCGGTTTCTGAATGGCCATTGATTGGCGAGAGGGTGTATAGCATCTGGCAACGTGCGGCTACTAATCTACCCGATGTTCTCGCTGACTTTGATACACAAATTAGTGCATTTGGCTCATGGTTGCTTGATACCGTAGCGAACACCGGCCTGGGTCTTTTGCAGTTCATCGCATCCTTTATTGTTGCCGGCGTATTGATGGCTACCTCAGAAAAGGGCGCGCAGGCAGCGGAGAAACTGGCCGTTCGACTGGTAGGCGAGCGGGGCCACGAGTTTTCGAAGCTGTGTTCTGTCACCATTGGCAACGTCGCGCTTGGTATTGTCGGTGTCTCTATCGTGCAGACGACACTGCTGAGTGTCGGTTTTCTGTTAATCGATTTGCCCGGGGCAGGTTTGCTTGCCCTGTTGGTTTTGGTGCTGTGTATTATTCAAATTGGTCCGGGGCTTGTTTGTATTCCCGCCATTATCTATGTGTTCTCAACCTCAGACACCACACCCGCAGTTATCTTTGCTGTGTGGACCTTGGTCATGATGCTTATCGATAGCGTTCTGAAGCCAATGGTATTTGGCAGAGGAGCAACAGTTCCCGCGTTAGTTATTTTTCTGGGTGCTATCGGTGGTATGTTGGCTTACGGCATTATTGGCCTGTTTGTGGGAGCCGTGGTCCTGTCATTGGGATATAAACTGTATGAAAATTGGCTTGCCGAAACAGAGATTGAAGCTGAAGCAAGCTGACTGGCATTGGCCAGCTAATTAACACTTTGAAAATGAGATATAGCTATGCGTATTAAGTATTATGGGTTGCCTTTGGTTGTGGCTCTGACCACCCTTTTTCTGGCAGCTTGCTCGTCAACGAATATTGTCAGCACGAGCGATCCTGATGCTGATTTTAGTAAGTACAAGACCTTTAGTTTTGTAAAGGTTCCTGATACCGATGGCAAGCAGTACGAGTCGATGGAAACCGGCTACCTGAAGACTGCGGTCATGCAGGAGATGCAGTCTAGAGGCTTGCAGTTGAGCGAAACCCCGGATGTGTTAATCAACTTTTCTTTAGAGACGCAGGAAAAGATCCGCACACGTTCGGTGCCGACGTCAAACTATGGTGGTGGTTATTATGACCCCTACTATGGCGCCTATAATGATGGCTGGGGTGGTTCGCATGAGACCAGAATCGATCAGTACACCGAAGGTAAGCTCAATATTGATTTGATTGATCCGGAGCTGCGTAAGGTTGTGTGGCAGGGTTCTACTCAGGGGCGTCTGACAACAAAGATGATGGAAAATGCACGATCCACACTTAATATTGCGGTTGAAGAAGTCTATTCTCAGTTCCCGATAGACAAGGCAGCTACTCCGTAGGTGCTCTCTACTAGCCAATAAAAAAGCCCGCTACTGCGGGCTTTTTTATTGGCTACGTTCATGTTTTTTTTCTTAGGTCTGGTTTTCTGAACCGACGCGGCATATTTTGACGCCCCGATTGTTACCTGCGAAGAGGTCCTCGACTGATTGTGGCATGTGTTCCAGACCGTCTGTCACGTCTTCACAAAGCTTGAGTTCGCCGGTCTTATGCCACTCACGCAGGGCGGCCTCTGCTTCGGCAAAGCGTTCCCAATAATCGAACACGATAAAGCCCTGCATCGAGGCGCGCTTGTAGAGCAGGTGTCGGTAGTTGATGGGGCCTTTGTCAGCATCAGCAACGTAGTCGGTAGAAATAAATCCACATAAGGCCACTCTTGCGTGCATCGCGATGTGCCGCAGTGCTGTGTTGAGAACCTCGCCCCCAACGCTGTCAAAAAAAAGGTCGATACCATCAGGGAATAGTTCAGCTAAGCGCTCATTTAAATCATCACTCTTGTAGTTGATTGCGGCATCAAATCTC
>CBDTTT010000321.1:0-2397 GCA_965363345.1 uncultured Chromatiales bacterium | reverse complement strand
TACACTACTGTTCAACATGGAAGCAGCAGGGCATAGATATACCTGTTTCTGTCAACCTGTCATCACAGGACCTGAAAAATGAAAACCTAGCAGACCAAATAGATAAGCTTCTGCTGGATTACGGTCTAACATCAAGAAGTCTGGTCCTGGAGATTACAGAGGAAGCCCTCGTTAGAGACATGAAAGCTACGGTTAATGTGCTGAACACTTTGAGAAGTAGGGGCTTTCGTATGTCAATGGATGACTTCGGTACTGGCTACTCATCTTTACATCAATTGAAGCATTTACCGATTGACGAATTAAAGATTGACCGCGCATTTGTCAGGGATCTGCCCGGCGATAAGGCTGACGTTGCTATTGTCCGAGCCACAATTCAGCTTGCTACGACCATGGGTCTCGATGTGGTCGCTGAAGGCGTCGAGAGTGAAGAAGCATGGCACTTCCTGGTGAGTGAAGGCTGCAAAGAGGCTCAGGGTTATCTTGTGAGTAAGCCGATGGAGGCCAGCAGCTTTACTCATTGGAAGAAGCGCTATGTGCAAGCGCGCTATAACCCAATTGATAAGGGTATGCAGTTGATTGCAGCTGAACCAACCAAATTTGTTGGCTAGTTGAGAGAGGCCGACAGTAAACCGTATTGTAGATATCTGAGTATATGTATTAATGAATACAGTTAAACAGTTTATGGAACGTGGTGTTCAGACTTTGTCTGAGACCAGCACGCTAATCGACGCACAAGTGCAGATGGAAAAATTCGGATGCCTGCACCTACCTGTCGTGAATTCAGAGCAAAAGGTTGTCGGGCTTATAAGTCATCGTGATTTGCAGCTTGCACTGCCATCGCCCCTGTTTCCGATTGATGAAGATGGACTGCAACCTGACGCTATACCGGTTACCCAAATCATGTGGCGTGATTTGATTACGGTTTCACCCGATACTGGTCTACGCCAAGCAGCGATGTTTCTTCGCAATCAGAAGATCGGGTGTTTGCCGGTAGTGGATAACGGCAAGCTTGTCGGCATCATCACGAATACCGACTATCTCAATATCGCAGTTGCACTGCTCGAAGACAACGAGCACCTGGAACCTATTGCCGTCTAGGCAAAATTCCCGGTTAGGGCTTTAGCTGTATCCGTCTAATGTCTTTTTCATGTTTTCCACGAAACGGGTCAGAGTGCCGGTAAGCAATACGAATTCAGCATCTTGTTTGGCGAGCAGACTTTCATCTGACGTTTCTACTTCGGCTTCAGCAGAACCAACAAATTTGAGCTTGCTGATAGCACCATTCTGATCTAATACGCAGCTCATGATGTCATCAAACTCAAGGGCGAGGCGTTCAATCTTCATCCCATCAATGACATGCTTACGAATACTGCTATCCGCTAAGTCGATGTCTTTCCAATTAACAACCGCACCGCCCAGTGTGGGTTCCTGCATTTTGCATTCACGCCCTAAGCGGAATGAGCTAGGTACGCCACCAAGGAAGACCGAGTTGAGCCAGTCGGCAACTGGCTTGTTGAACAGCAGTGGCACGGCATCCAGGCTGCCAAATGCGGTGCGCAGGCAGTCAAGAAATCTCTCTGCTTTATTTTCTGATCCGGCTTCAACGCCTAGTAGCCCGAGTGAATGGATGTAGAAGCCATTAATACGTTCAGATTTAAGTAAGGCTTTCGGGAGTAACTCTTCTCTGAGTTCAGCTTTCAGGCGCCGCTTCTGTTTTGCGCTGGGTTTCTCCTGCATCCGTGCTTCGTAGTCTCCCATGCGCTCTTCAAGAGCCTCATTGATGGCTGCGGCGGGCAAGACACGGGTCTGGCTTCTTAACCGCAATAAATCTGCACCGTTTAAACGACGGCAGAGCATGTCCGGCAGTTCGGTGGCGGGTGCTTCCCAGCCCGCACTAAGTTCGGTGTAAGGCCCGCAAGGCTTAAAGCCCGAGTTACCGAGTTGTTCAGATAGTTCATCTTCAGTTTTTGGCCAGGTCGATTTGATGCGATAAAAGCGTACGTTGCGAAACATTGCGAAAACCTTGAGTAATGGTGTGACTGAGGTCGGTTGTTACCGAGAGCAGAAGTATCCTGATTCGACAGGCTAATGTCACCATTGACATGTGACCTTGTCGACATATTTGCACGAGTAATCGTGGTAGGTTGTTGACGAATAAAGAAATTGCTTTTTCCGGAGAGGAATCATGTTTGATCGTTTAAGCCGCAGTTGGGAGTTGATGAAATTCAGCGCCGACGTATTGAGTAAGGATAAGGAACTTCTGGTGTTCCCGTTGCTATCCGCAATTGCCGGATTGCTGATAATGGCGTCATTTTTCCCTTTGTTGCTGACTACCGGATCAATGGAGACAGCGGAGCAGGGTCAGCAACTGACAGACCAGATTGATATGGTCGCATT
>CBDTTT010000320.1:0-2414 GCA_965363345.1 uncultured Chromatiales bacterium | reverse complement strand
CTGCGACGTATCGCGGTGGGATGATGAGCGAAGTCATCGTACAAACGCACTCCACCAAAATCACCCAACAACTCCATCCGGCGCTTAACACCCTTAAAGGTTGCAAGCCCTGACAATGCATCGTCTAAAGACACGCCTGCAGCGATTACTGCCAATAATGCCGCCAGCGCATTTTCAAGATTGTATTCGCCAGGATGCGGCCAGTAGCATTCACCTTGTAACTCATCATCAAGATAGACTTGCAAACCGTTGTTGCCATCTGACCGAACCGACCAGCCGCCTGCGGCCTCACCCGAAATGAAGCGGGTCATCGGCGTCCAGCAGCCTGCCTCCAATAACTGATCGATATTTTCATCGTTAGCCCGGGCTATACACGCACCATTGCCAGGCAGCATTCGCAATAACTGATGAAACTGCCAGAGTATTGCATCGATATCTTTATAAATATCGGCGTGATCAAACTCAATATTGTTTATAACCAGAGTTGATGGTCGGTAGTTGAGAAACTTAGCCTGCTTATTAAAAAATGCCGTGTCGTACTCATCCGCCTCGATCACGAAATATGGGTCAGAGCCCAGTCTTGCCGAAACATCAAAATTAGCGGGTACACCGCCAACTAAATACCCCGGGTCAAAACCCGCATGTTCCAATATCCACGCCACCATGCTCGTCGTTGTGGTCTTGCCATGCGTACCCGATATCGCAATAACATGACGATCTTTCAGAACGTAGTCATACAACCACTCGGGTGCCGAACAAAATGGCAGCTTACGATTCAGTATTTCTTCAATAATCGGCACGCCGCGACTCATCACGTTACCAATAACAATCAGGTCGGGTTTCAGATCAAGCTGGTCCGGGTCAAAACCCTCGATGACATCGATTCCGAGTTCACGCAACTGATCACTCATTGGAGGGTACACCTGCCGATCTGAACCGGTTACCGTAAACCCTGCCTGTCTGGCAATGGCGGCAATACCACCCATGAACGTTCCACAGATACCCAAAATATGAATATGCATATCAGCTAAACCCTTACTTCGGCTGCCCCTAAGTACTACTTAGGAATCGCCTCGAGCAATTGAAAATTAATGACAAAATACAGCAAAGCTATCCCAACACCTTCAAACAAGCTGCGTGATATTGCCCTACTAAAAATATGAGCATTCACAATAACAGACCAAATCACGATACCAATTAACGCGAGGAAGGGCAGGACTAATAGTTCGCTGCCTTCCGGGATGCTCAGATAAAAATACGTGATTGGTAATGCGAGAATCGTTATTACGCTACCGGTTCCAAAAAATGCGGTCATCGTCTGCAGATATCTGGGCAGTTTCCCTGTAATCCGCAACAGCACCCAAGTAAACAAAAAAACAAATGCTGCGTCTGCAACGACACTAATACCGGCAGCTACTGTAATACTGCCCTGACGCCATAGCAGCGGCACTTGCAGAACCATGTACGCAAAAACCGTCGACTGCAGCAGGAAAAGTGATGAAGGCACATCCTCAGGCCCGAGCTTGCGGCGGGCAATCAGCCAAAACAGTTCCAACAACTTAAGCATGCATCTCGACCTCAAAGTCGGAAAATGAAAATTCAGATTCCAAACTGCATTGAATTAAAACCCTAAATACCAACACCCTAAATACCGACATAAGGCATCGCAGCTAACACTATAACCAACAACATACATTGTGCAGCATATTCCTCTACACTCGCACACTATGACTAGCACAAAATACTTATTTGTCGATACGGTCGACGCTTTAGCTCATGCCTGTGACTTGCTTAGCAAGCAACAACTGCTTTGCGCCGACACAGAGTTTATGCGTGTGCGCACGTACTTCCCGCAACTTGCTTTACTGCAGTTTGCCGGCGACGAACAAGTACTTTGTATTGACCCTGCAGCTGAAATTGACCTTAGCCCGCTCTGGAACATTGTGCTTGACCCGGCACGCACGAAGATATTTCACTCAGGAAAGCAGGATTACGAAGCGTTTTACTTTGCACTTGGCGACGTACCCAAAAACCTTTTTGACACACAGATTGCAGCTGCACTATGCGGTCATCCCGCACAGATTGGTTATGCGGGGCTAATAGAGGCCCGTTTCGGCGTAAGCATTAGCAAATCGCAGACGCGCAGTGACTGGCTGCAGCGCCCTCTTACTGAGGCGCAGCTCAACTATGCCGCAGAAGATGTGGAACATCTCGAGGCGTTGTACAACATCTTCTGTGAAGAACTCACGGCACTCGGGCGACTCGACTGGGCTATCGAAGACAGCGCTGCGCTCACTAACATTGAATTGTATAGGCCGGCTCCGGACACAGCTTGGCAGCGCCTGAAGAATCTTCAGTATGCTGCTCCGGCTGAACAGGCACGAGCAAGACTTCTAGCCGCCTGGCGCGAGCAG
>CBDTTT010000319.1:0-2424 GCA_965363345.1 uncultured Chromatiales bacterium | reverse complement strand
ATCACCAGCCTCAGAATCATTGCTACAATAATTCCAGCTTAATCCTTCAACTCTTTGATTAAGATACATATTAAATAGTGCAGATCGCAATGCCGAATAAGCAATACTGCGCTTATCCCGATCAAGGCGGCGGCCGCCGGACAGCAAGCGAAGGTTATTTCCACCCCGGCCAAAACGCTGCTCGCCGAAGTAATTAGGCACCCCGGATTCAGCGACAGCAGCCAGCCTGAGAATCAATTCTTTAGGATCACCCTCAAGCCCCCTAACCCGAATCTCAAAACGGTTTCCTCGCAAGTCTCCCCGCCGCAGTTTCTTAACACGCCTACCAGCATCGAGAATCTCCACCCCCGACAAGTTCAGGCCAGCCCAGTCGGGATCATCACGCCCCGGCAGCCAGACACTGAACCACTGCTCCGTTACCGCATGCCGGTCTTTCAAACCGGCATAACTCACATGCTTTGGCTCCACACCCGCAGATACTGCGAGTTGCTTTGCCACCCAGGCAGTGTTCTGCCCGGTTTTGCGGATGAGCAGCCAGCAATGCTCACCACCGGCAGCAGGAAAATCCAGCGGCAACTCAGTAACCCGGAAATCATCAGGTACCGAGCGTATAACACCGGCAGCCGTTACCGGACCAAAGGGATTTGCCAATGTCGCAGGATCGATACCCAACTGCAGACGCTGCAACTCCGCAGTCAAATCAGAATCATTACCGGATACTGCAACCATGGGCGGATACGCTATTGGTGAAAAATGTTAATCGGGAATGCAGACTCTGAGTCTGTCAGGAGAATAGTCAGGGCTTAGTGCTACCGGATTTTGCATCGGAGCCGAACAGGTAGAAATCTTCTTCCTGCTCAACCATGCCCAAGTCGGCACGGGCACGCTCTTCGAGAGCAGAATTACCGCTCTTCAAGTCTTTAACTTCGGCTTCGAGACGAGCGTTGCGCTCGCGCAGCTGCACATTCTCAGCACGCTGCAACTCAACCTCATCGCCTAAGCGGGCAACTTCACGATAGCCATCGTCAGAAAACCAAAGGCGCACCTGCAAGATAACAAGAAGCGCAACCAACCCTAACAGGAGCAGTTTTAAAAACAGCGTATTAGAACCGGATGCGCTCATCGTGAAGGACGTTAGTGCAGCAAAAAGTCGGCGATATAGAAAACGCTATATCGACCAATCAGAATGCAATCGGAAACGCCTGCTTACCTCCGTAACTGGCATCACTGCCCAGAATTTCTTCAATACGCAGCAACTGGTTGTACTTCGCCATGCGATCAGAACGGCACAAAGAGCCGGTCTTGATTTGAGTCGCGAGCGTACCAACTGCGATATCGGCAATCGTGTCGTCTTCGGTCTCACCTGAACGATGCGACACAATGGCTGAATACTTGGCATTAACGGCCATATCGATAGCCTGCAATGTCTCAGTGAGCGTACCGATCTGATTCGGCTTAATTAGAATTGAGTTTGCGATGTTCTCATTGATACCGCGAGACAAAATCTTGGTGTTGGTGACGAACAAATCATCACCCACCAACTGAATCTTGCCGCCCAATGATTTGGTCAGCGTTGCCCAACCTTCCCAATCGCTTTCGTCCATGCCGTCTTCAACAGAGATAATAGGGAAATCAGCAACGAGCTGGCTTAGGTAATCGGAGAAACCATCAGCATCAAACGTTTTGTTTTCTGATGCCAGCGTATAAATGCCGTTTTCATAAAACTCGGAACTGGCCACGTCCAAGCCAAGATAGATATCGCTGCCCAGCTTGTAGCCGGCCTTCTCAACCGCTTCAGAAATCACTTCCAACGCAGCAGCATTAGACGGTAGATCCGGAGCAAAGCCACCCTCATCACCTACAGCGGTGTTCAAGCCTGCTTTATGCAACACATCCTTCAGTGCGTGAAAAATCTCGGTGCCGTAACGCAATGCTTCGCTGAAGCTTGGCGCACCGACGGGCAGAATCATAAATTCCTGAATGTCGACGCTGTTGTCGGCATGCTCGCCACCGTTAATGATGTTCATCATCGGCACAGGCAACTGGGTAGAACCTGCAGCAAAAGTACGGAACAAAGGTTTGCCTTGCTCTGCTGCAGCGGCTTTCGCTGCGGCCAATGACACGGCGAGAATCGCATTGGCGCCTAGTTTCTCTTTGTTCTCAGTACCGTCCAGATCAATCATCAGCTGATCGATAGCTGCCTGATCCAACGCATCTTTGCCCAATAGAGCCGGTGTAATTTTACTGTTGATGTTATCGACAGCGATCAATACACCCTTACCCAAGTATTTGGATGTATCACCATCGCGCAATTCTAATGCTTCGCGGCTGCCTGTAGAGGCGCCCGAAGGTGATACAGCACGACCAAACGCACCGGACTCAAGCCGCACGTCGGCTTCAACCGTAGGGTTACCGCGTGAATCC
>CBDTTT010000318.1:0-2427 GCA_965363345.1 uncultured Chromatiales bacterium | reverse complement strand
TGGCTGAGCAAGGCTTCACACTGCTAGCCGTATCGCTCGACGATGCCGATAGCGGTGCAGCCGTGGTCGTGCCGTTTTTAAACCGCTGGTTCCCCGACTTCACAACCTACCTGAGCATCGAGCATGACAACGACACCATGGTTAGCGTGCTTGATGGTGGCTGGAACGAGGTGTTGCCAACAACCTATCTCATCGGTCGCGATGGCAAGGTAGCCGAACGTATTCAGGGCAGCTACACAAAGGCTGAATTCATCGCAGCCCTGCAACCACTGCTGCTTGAAGCCCGGCTGCCAGAATAAGTTTTTCAACCATTTCAAATCTAAGTCCAGCCACTAACCTCAGCTGCAAACCCAAAACCAATGTCCTGACCTAGCAGTATCTGCCGGTAACCATCCGACAAATCATCCTTTGGTCTACTTCTTATCTCGGCCATCGCATCGAGATACTTAGCCTCTGCCATCTCGCCAGAGTGAACCTGAATTGCCTGGAGGTAATTATGTTCAATGGCCAAATCGAAAGCTAGAAAATGTGTGCTGCGACACGCTCATACCCCGTGTGCACTTGCTAGAATACGCCCAATTCTGCTATCCGGTCACTTAGATGTTGCCGGGTTCTAATGCCGCTTCTTACCGCGAACAACTCATACGGAATAAACGAATGATGATACATAAAATATTAAGCCGCACTATTATAGGCGCCGCGCTTTCTGTTCTTTCAATAGCGTCTTACGCAGCACCAGTTAACTGGGTGCTTAGCGACGTAACCTTTAGTAATACTCAAGGCTTGGGGGGTGGCCCCTATGGTGGAACCGCTAACGGCTCATTCACCTATGACGCAGATACCAATACATATTCTAACGTCAATATCACGACAACCGGAACTGGAATATGGGGCACTGGCGCTTGTGGTGATTTAGTTTTGTGCGGCACATATATAAGGGCGTCTGGTTTAAATGGGGTGCTAAGCTCTACATTGTTGGAGGTTACACCTACCTCATCTGATCCCCTTGACGCATCAGGGTACTATGGCGCTTCGCTGCAGTTTGTGTCCGGCCTGACTAATGCTGGCGGCATCGTGGCCTTATTCACTTCGGGCGGCACTGATGGCGAAGGAATTTGCAAAAATCCTGACTGCGGGCCTCAAGGAATTAATGGCGTCACAGCCTTCAGGGCTTTTTCAGGTGGTTCCGTGTATTCCGTCCCCATACCTGCAGCCGTCTGGCTTTTCGGTTCAGGCTTAGGTCTGTTGGGTTGGATGCGTCGTAAAGCGTAAACACTAAACTTTGATCCAAAGAAAAAGCCCGCTTTATGCGGGCTTTTTTGTGAAGAGCTATCAGGTTATCGTCTGACAGGCCGGCACCAAGTCCCGAAACAGCCGGACAGCATAGCACTCATGACAGCCGGTAAAATGTGGCTAATTCAACGAGGCTCTAACATGGAAATCTTTTTTACTGTACTCGCTGTGGTGGTTGCACTGGCAATCTGGCGGTGGATTAAAAACGTTCTAGCTACCTTGATTGTCGGTAAAGTAGTCAAGGACCAAATGAGAGCAGAAAACGACGCGCAAGAGCTGCGGGAGGCTTGTTGTGCTGCAATCGAGAAAAATATTCATCTTGATGATTACCAACTATTAAGGACTGAGATCATTACTAGACAGGCCGAACGAGAGTTTGGGCCGATCAAGCAACTCGTAACACGGAATGAAGTGATCGATAAATTCATTGAAGCCAGAATGGAATCTACCCTAGCGCTCTGGAACGACGCACACGATGCCGCGCATGGCGACGAGTAATGGCAGCAAAACCACCGAGCAAAGAAAGGTCACTACTACAGCAGCTATGAGTGTCTACTTTCGGCAAATAGCGCACATTCGTAAGGCACAAAAAGGCCCACTTTATGCGGGCTTGTTTGTAGTGGTTGGGCATCCAAGATTTGAACTCCGCCCCCCTACTCCAACACAAAAAGAAAATACTGCAATTACTGGAACACTTTTAGTAGCCTCAGTGTATTTACAAAATACTTTTGTCAATCTACTTCAAGTTGTGAGCCAATATGGCATTCTTGATCTGGCTCGCCATTAGATTGACCTTTAGCAGGCGATGCGGGCCAAGCCTATTAACAATAAAATCATAAATACCTGGAGCAACCCGGCATAACGGGCCAAGACGAGACTTTATAATGACGACAAACTGCCACACATCAGCAACAGACCTGATCGCTGAATTACGCGATCATATGGGCACTGCGCGTGTGATCACCGAGCACACACACCGGGAGTTAATGTCAGGTGATTTCTATTCGCAGGGGAAGATCTGCACTGCCGTCATTCGCCCTGCCGATACACAGATGCTTGCTGCAGCAACGCGCATCGTAACAACAGCTGGCTACGCGCTGATTGCACGCGGAGGCGGCATGACCTATACAGGCG
>CBDTTT010000317.1:0-2438 GCA_965363345.1 uncultured Chromatiales bacterium | reverse complement strand
CCTAGCGAAGACCTATAAAATCTCTAAACCATAGTGTATAAGTTGCTGAAAATGATAACTAATCTACGCATGATTATTTGTTGAATAACAGTTCACCACCCATCCACAGAAATAATTGCCGAAAGCTATTTCCCTTTATCTCAGCATCAGTATGATTCGTGCCATACACCTATTGAGAAACGATATGCAGCAGCAAAGAACGAAACTCGCCGTTTTCGATTTTGACTCGACATTGGTGCGAGGTGAAACGATTGATGAACTTGCCGACGCGTACGGTGTTAAGGATCAGGTTTCAGGCATCACCAACCGGGCCATGAATGGCGAGCTCGACTTCTTTGAGGCACTCGCCTACCGGGTTGGCCTGTTAAAAGGTATGGATTACAGCCTTGCCGTCAAAACCTGTAGCAACCTGCAGCCAATGAATGGTGCAGCAGAACTTATTTCTCACTTGAAAGATAACGGTTACTACGTTGCGGTTCTAAGCGGCGGCTTTACGCTAGCGACCGGGCATTTCAAAGATATTCTCGGCTATCAATATCATGCCAGCAATATCCTGCACGAAGTCGATGGCAAGCTTGATGGCGATGTTGGCGGAGCGATGATGTTCTCCAACTCCAAAGAAACCAACATTCTCGATTTACAGAACCTATTACAGATCGGCCGTGAGAATACGCTGGTCTGCGGTGACGGTGCCAATGACCTCAGCATGTTTAAGCATGCCGATATTCGCATAGCCGTCGGTACACGCGGCGTCCTGGATGAGCATGCGACTGCTTTGGTGCCTGATTCTGATTTAAGTAAGGTTGCGGGATTGATCGGGCTTTAAAGTGCGGCGGCTACATTTCGCACGGCCCACGCTTAGAAACAAAGCTAGTGCTGCAGCACTTTTATCATTTGGGCAATAAGTCCGGAGCAAGATTAGCCCGGCGCGATGGTTTATCAGGCGGATAATTAGCAGCAAGATAATTCAAAATAGTGACGTCAGTTTCACTGGAAAACTGCCACAAACCCTGGGATTTTTGCATCCAGCGAATCATCGACTCCCATGTCGCCCTATCACCACGCTGCGTGGTAATAACCCGGGCAGAGTGACACCCCGTGCAATTAGCTCTTACGAGCTCCCAACCAGGCGCCATAATTAATCCCGACACTTTGTCTTGATCATAAGTGGTTGGTTCCACTGCCATGCCCGACTTTGCGACGGTCAGCAGTGCAACTAATGCAACTAGTCTAAAGTGCTTGAATGAAAGCTCAATCATATCATTGGGCACGTTCAAACAACCTGCACGGCAATACGGTGGCAGGCATTATTCAAATATCCCTTCGGGTTCCACCCCGGCACTATCGTTGGTTGCTCACTGCCATTGCTGTCGGTCGCACGCGCCCAAACCTCATAGTAACCAGGCTGCGGAAACTTAAGCTTGGCAGACCACTGCTGCCAGGCAAAACGGTTTACCGGTAGTTCAAGGTTTGCCGGCTGCCAGGTCGCACCAAAATCAATGGATACGTCCAGCTTCGACACTTCCAGATCACCGGCCCAAGCTTTACCCCTGAATTTGAAAGACTCTTTGAGCACATGGGTGATGCCACTTTTAGGGAAGGTGACCAGTGATTTAACCGGCATCGACTCGATAATACACATGGCCTCATCGGCAACCTTAGTGCCTGGTGCGACGGGTTCACAGGGAGTGCGGTAGGCTTGACCTGTCATTTTCTGGCCATCATGTATGCGGTCACGGATGACAATTTTTTTGAGCCACTTGCCACAGGTAGAAGCGGGCCACCCTCCGCTAATCAATCGGAGCGGATAACCATTTTGATACGGGATATCTTCACCATTAAAACCCCAGGCAATCAGTGTTTCGTCTTCCAGTGCTTTCAACATTGGCACGCCGCGCGAAATGGCTTCTTTGGAAGGGTCTCCGCTTAAATGCCCATCGGCACCGTAATAGCCGATATACACCGCATTATCTTTTATGCCGCAAGCCTCAAGAACGTCTCTTAATCTGACCCCCGTCCACTTCGCGCAGCCAACCGCACCGGTAGACCACTGGTTGCCTTTCGCTGGTGGGTTAAATTCGGCACGACCATTACCACCGCATTCCAGCGTAACGGCATAGGTATATTCTTTGAACTGCTTCTTGAGCTCTGCCAAGGTAAAACTCTGCGGATTAATACAGGACTCACCGGCAATTTCCAGCTGCCAATTATTGATATCACCCATATTGCCGAACTCGGGAGGCAAGCCATTATTACGAATGAAAAAGTGTTTCGCCGGAGTGAAGTCATCGTCCAGAAAATGTGGTGGTGTCTCCGCGTTAATGGGGCGGTCATTCAGCACGCTAAGCCCCTCTTTGCCCTCTATCGCAAACGGTTCAGATTCAGCAGCGAACGCTGCGGGAATAAGCCCACCGGGCATATACCTAGCAAAAGGAATG
>CBDTTT010000316.1:0-2445 GCA_965363345.1 uncultured Chromatiales bacterium | reverse complement strand
GTGTAATCCTTGTAAGCAAACGACGGGCCAAAATCACCCCGCAGGATGTTGCTTAAGTAGCGACCAAACTGCTGCCAAAGTGGTTCATCAAGATGATAGGCCGCATTCAGGCGCTCCTGAATTTCGGGTGGCAGCTGCCGCTCCGAATCGAACGGGCCACCGGGCGCCACGCGAATTAAAACGAACGCGAGAGCGAGTAGCACCAATAACGTGGGGATTGCACCGAGTAAACGTTTAATGGCGAAGCGCAGCATCGCGATAGTTTACTCTGGTTTTAGGGTTGGGTAGGGCTGCAATAGGAAGGAAAAAGCGGCTACTTTGCAGCTCGTTCGGCAGCAACTGCATCACGACATTCGGGTGCAATATCTTCCATAGGCCGGGGCGGGCCATTGTAGCGACAATAGTCGTCATCACCTTTGAAATACCAGGAGATCGCAATGAGTACGGCACATAGACCGACAATGTATAGCACCCCTGAAAGATTAAATGGTTTGGTCATTACTAATACCTGGGTCTTGCCCTTATCTGATCAAAGTGAATCTACAAACACTATAGCGAGTTTATATCACGCAACCCAAATTGGGATTGGGCGCAAACCATACGGCGGCGGCGCTTAATAGCTCACTGTGGAGAAAGTACACGGTGCTAACAAGCAAACAACTTAACTAAAAGCCGGTTATGTGAGACCACGTTACTTTGCTGACTGGATACGAAGATCTTTCGTGTACACGTGATCCATGATATTTGGGGTCAACCCCTTTACCCATGGCTTTACCAAATGCTTACTGACGTAGAAATAGATCGGTATCACCGGCACGTCCTGCAACATCAAAGCCTCAGCTTGCTGCATGTATTCCTGACGCTTGCTTAAGTTTGTTTCTCTACTCGCCAATGCTAACAGCCGATCAAATTCCGGGTTGTTGTAGCCGCTATCATTTTGTTGATTGTCGGAAATCAGCAACTGCAAGAACGTGTAGGCATCATCGTAATCGCCGATCCAGCCGGAGCGAAAAATTTCGGTGTTGGCTTTGTTTGCTCTGGTTTGTAAAAACACTTTCCATTCCTGATTCAGCAATGTCGTTTTTACACCGAGATTCTGTTTCCACATAGACGAAATAGCGATGGCTAACTGCTTATGATTTTGCTGCGTGTTATATAAAATCTCGACCTGAAGTTGATTTTCGTCGCTGTAGCCAGCTTCCGCATACAAGCGGCGCGCCTCTGCATTGCGTTCTTCCTGAGTCCACTCAGCCCACTCAACCTGCTGAGGAACATAGCCGGTTACCGGCGGTACGAAGCTATAGGCTGCGATCTCACCAGAGCCCGTAAGCTTCTCGGTAATAATGCTGCGGTCTACGCTGAGAGCCAACGCACGCCTTAACTCTGGAGAATCCTTAAAGGGCGCTTTAATCGTGTTCAGACCATAGTAATAGGCGCCTAGGTAGGGCGACACAACATACTCATCGGGGATGTTCGTCTTAATCCAGTCGAGCTGCCGGTAGGGTGCTTCCTGGGTCAGATCTATTTCATTTGCCCGATACCGCTTCAGCACTGCATCCGGGTTTTCGATTGCGTAGTAAACAACCTCATCTATGCTCGTATCTGCGTTGTCCCAGTAGTGTTCGTTGCGTTCTAAACCTACATGCGATTGCACCAACCAATTGTCTAACTTGTACGCACCGTTCGAAACGCTATTGCCGGGCCGGGTAAATTGAGCACCGAATTCTTCTACTGTTTCACGATGCACGGGATAGGCCATCGTATGATTTAGCAAACTCAAAAAGTAAGGCGTCGGCGCCTCTAACTCGATAACTAAAACATCAGGTGCAACAGCGGTCACCCCAAGTTTTTCAATTGGTAATGTTCCGCGATTGACGGCCGCGGCATTTTTTATCGGATACAAAATACTGCCGTAACGGGATAGTGTTTCCGGATTAAGCGCGCGACGAAAACTATAGACAAAATCCTCTGCTGTTAATTGCGCACCGTTACTCCAGCGCGCACTAGCCCGAATACGGAATGTGTAACGTGTTCCGGAATCATCCAGCGACCAACTCTCAGCAACGCCGGGAATAACGGTACCGTCAGGTGCTTCAATGGTTAGACCTTCGTATAGATCACGCAGAATATTGCCGGCGGGCACGCCTTCAGCAAGATGCGGGTCGAGGGTCTGTGGTTCGGCTCCATTACTTTTACGGAGCAAATTACCCACCGGCGAGAACACCTGAGAGCCCTTACTATCAATACTTTCAGGACTTTCTGTGGGGCTACAGGCAATACAGGACAAGATCGCCAAAGTTGGCGGAATCAGGCGGAGCAAGTCGGCAAGGCGGATGCTCACGCGGTCTTTAGTTTTTGCTTCTTCAAATGGACCAGCAACATCGATACCGCCGCTGGCGTCATTCCAGGTATCCGGGATGCCTGGCCTATGGTTTGCGGACGCAC
>CBDTTT010000315.1:0-2456 GCA_965363345.1 uncultured Chromatiales bacterium | reverse complement strand
GAGTCTCGCAGCAATCGCGCCGCCGGCAGCGTCATAAACAACCACCTGCGCCTGCGGAGTAATACCCCAGCTGCCGAGCCGCCCACATAGCAAGCGCTCATCCGGCAAAGGATGCCTACCGCTATCAGAGCTCACGGCTGCTGCGAGGTCCGTATCAAGATCGGCATACCGGGCACCCGGGATTCTGGCTTGCTGCCACTCTGCCCGGCCAGCTGCCGGCGCCATAAGATTAAACCGGCAATCGACAACGATGACGTCATCGGACGAGAGCAGCGTCTTGAGCTCATCGACACCAATGACGGGTAAGTAAGTGTTTGGCGACATAATAATTCCGAAGATAATCCTGTTGGCCGTAAGCAAACTATAAAACCAATGATAATTCGTGCGGGGAATAACCGAAAGAGCGCAGCCCCGTTGGCATAATGACTTTTGGACACACCGACAGGAAGGCTTGTAACTCAGCACTAAGCAATCGACAATACGCCACTTTCCGGTCCAGCAGATGGGCCTGTTCAACCGTCGCGACAGCGACTATATCCCTAAGGGAGCTTTGGCATGAAAACAATTATGGTATGCCTGAAACGCGTTGTAGATTACAACGTGCGCATTCGGGTCAAACCAGATGGTTCCGGCGTCGTTACTGACGGTGTAAAAATGAGCATCAACCCGTTTGATGAGATTGCACTTGAAGAAGCACTGCGAATCAAAGAACGCGGCGAAGCAGAAGAAGTTATTGCCGTAACGATAGGTCCCGGCGATTGCCAGCAGCAGTTACGTACCGGCCTCGCAATGGGTGCTGACCGCGCGATTCTCATCGAATGCGATACCGAGATTTCATCACTAACAGCTGCCAAAGTTCTACTGAAGCAAGTTGAGAAAGAGCAACCCGAACTCGTGTTGCTTGGCAAACAGGCTATTGATGACGATTGCACTCAAACCGGTCAAATGCTGGCAACACTGTGGCAGCGTCCACAGGCTACTTTCGCCTCCAAACTTGAAATCAGTGGTGGTGTTGCAAAAGTAACCCGTGAGGTTGATGCAGGCTTAGAGGTTATCGAAGTCGACCTACCAGCAGTGGTAACAAGCGACCTGCGCTTAAATGAGCCTCGCTACGTTAAATTGCCGGACATCATGAAAGCCAAGAAGAAGCCTTTGGAAACCATTGCTATAGCCGACCTCGGTGTGGAACTAAGCAGCAAGGTAACCTCAGGTAACTGGGAGACACCGGCAACGCGCGCCAAAGGTGTCATGGTTAGAGACGTCGATAGTTTGATCGCCGCCCTTAAAGAAAAAGAATTGGTGTAAGGAACTGACATGAGCAAAGTACTCGTTATTGCAGAACATGACGGTAGCCAGCTAAACAGCGCCACCGCCAAAACCGTTTCCTGTGCCAGCGACATCGAAGGTGCAGCAATCACTATCGCCGTATTCGGTTCCGGCATTGACGCCGTAGCCCAACAAGCCGCGACTATTAATGGCGTCAACAACGTCGTGACCGTTGATCGAATAGAAAATGCACAGCCTCTTGCTGCTGTGCTAGCACCACAGGTTGCAGAGCTTGCAGCCGATTACGATTACGTCTTCGGTCCTTCAACAACCTTTGGCAAAGATCTCATGCCTTGTGTTGCTGCGCTGCTGGATGTTGAGCAGGTGAGCGACATTATGGAAGTGAGCGGCCCCCGTTCATTTAAGCGTCCAGTTTATGCTGGTAACGCGATTCTAAATGTTGAAGTGGCTGCAGATGCGAAGGTGATTGCGACTGTTCGTACAGCATCATATAAAGCCGCTGCTGCTGGCGGCAGTGCAACTGTTGAAGCTGCTTCAGCAAGCACTGCCCTACCATCACACACACGCTTCGTCGAACTTCAATCTGAAGCCGGCGAGCGCCCCGACCTGCAAACAGCCAAACTGGTTATCTCAGGCGGACGTGGCGTTGGCAGCAAAGAGAATTTCGATATCGTCTACAAACTGGCCGATAAACTCGGCGCTGGTGTCGGTGCATCACGTGCGGCGGTCGATGCGGGTTACGTCTCTAACGACATGCAGGTGGGTCAGACAGGCAAGATTATTGCTCCTGATCTTTACATGGCATTCGGTATCTCAGGCGCGATTCAACATCTGACGGGTATTAAGGATGCAGGCACTATCGTTGCGATCAACAAAGATCCTGAAGCGCCCATCTTTGAACTTGCCGACATCGGCCTCGTCGGCGACCTGTTTGAGATCATTCCGGAGCTAGAACAAAAGCTCTAAGACCACGATTTCAGATAGCGTAAACAGCGAGCCCGCGTTGAATAATCGACGCGGGCTTTCTTTTTGTCAGGACACGTTGCCTCGCCCCACTTAAGGCATCAGCTAAGTCACATTTTTAAGCGCAAAAAAAAGCCCGCGAGAGCGGGCTTTTTCTATGCTTATTTACAAAGCGACTAATAAACAACCCCGCTGCGATTCACGAT
>CBDTTT010000314.1:0-2467 GCA_965363345.1 uncultured Chromatiales bacterium | reverse complement strand
CATAGAGTTGGCTGAAGAAGACGCCGAGTTCCCGGTTGTCGACTGGACGCCTGCCATCGCCATCTCAAACTTTGTGTTCTATGAGGGCAAGCCCTTTAAGAAATGGAATGGTGACATTATAGCCGGCACTTTGCGGGCAACAGATCTGTTACGCATGGAAGTGAAAGACAACAAGGTTGTGCATACCGAAGTGCTGCTGGAAAACCTGGCACGCTTCCGTGATATCGACATCGATCCTGATGGCAATATTTTGCTGCTATTGGAAAACAACGCAGGCTCTATAATCATCCGACTTAAGCGTTAACGGCTAAGATGAAAGCTAGATTAAGACCCCGCTCCGGCGGGGGTTTTTGTGGCCGAAAAACGGGCGTGAGCAAGGATGACCACGTGTAACTAGGGATAATCCACAACCCGCAGAAATCTCTGTGACCGTTAATTCATGCTAATCTCAGCGGCAACCGCAACTAGCAACGGCCGCACTATGCACCCCTTATCTGACAACGCTATTAAGCTCTTTACCGCCTTAGCAAGCGCGCTTCTTCTGACCACAGCCACTGCATCTGAATGGCAACACTACGGCGGCAACGAGGGTGGCTCACACTATTCAGAGCTCACTCAGATTAACCGTGACAATGTGGGGCAGCTTGAACAAGCATGGCAGTACCGCACAGGTGATATCGAACGCCACCCGGAATACCGTCAAACCACCGCTCTTAATGTAACGCCCATTCTTACACCCGCAGCAGCCGGGCAATCGCTGGTGCTGTGCTCTGCAATGAACCGCATCATCGCACTTGATCCGGAAACCGGTGCAGAACGCTGGGTGTATGACCCGCAAATTGACCTCGGCAAGCCTGGTGGAAAATTCCTCTGTCGTGGCGTTGCCTATTGGGAAGACGTAACGGCTCCAGCGACTGCCGAGTGTAAACACCGCATTTTCTCCGGCACTAAAGACCTGCGACTCATCGCGCTTGATGCGCGCAGCGGCAAGCTCTGCAATTCGTTCGGTGATGCGGGCACCGTTAACATCAAACCCGATGTCTACAGCGAAGTACCCGACATGAACCCCGGCGATGTCACCTTTGCCGCACCACCCGTGACTATTAATGACCTTGTAATTGTCGGCAGCTCAGACAACACCAAATTCTGGCGAATCGACAGCCCCAGCGGCAAAGTACGTGCCTTTGATGCCAAAACCGGTGTCTTACGCTGGAGCTTTGACCCACTGCCACGAATGGTTGATGGCAAGCGTCCCGCAGCACCCGAGTTTGACGACTGGACCGATGCCGCCATGCAGGTTACTGGTGGTGCTAACGTCTGGTCGATGATGTCGGTCGATAGTGAGCGCGGCTTAATCTTTTTGCCTACTGCTACTGCAGGCCCGAACAACTATGGCGGCAATCGGCCGGGCGATAATCGCTATGCCAATTCAGTTGTTGCTCTTAATGCAGCAGACGGCTCCGTTGCCTGGCACTTCCAGATCGTGCATCACGATGTCTGGGATATTGATTTGCCATCGCAACCCATTCTTGTCGATCTCGATAAAGACGGCGAGAAAATACCGGTCGTTATCCAGCTAACCAAGCAAGGTCTTATCTTTGTACTTCATCGCGAAACCGGTGTGCCGGTATTTCCGGTAGAAGAACGCCCAGTACCTACCGATGGTGTTCCCGGTGAAGTGCTCTCACCCACACAGCCTTTTCCGGTGAAGCCTGCACCGCTCGGCAAAATCGGTATCAGCCCGGACGACGCTTTTGGCTTTACCTTTGTCGATCGCAATGCCTGTCGCGACAAGATCGGCAGCCTTCGTAATGGCGGGCTCTACACACCACCCAGCCTGCAAGGCACGGCGATTATGCCCGGGGCTTCCATTATGAACTGGGGTGGTGCTGCCTTCGATCCGGCGACCAATCGACTGCTAATACCGTTATCCAACACGCCGATGATGATTCGCCTCACCCGTACTGAAGACATTCCACCGGAAGTGTTTGAGCAACCACGCATGGGGCCAATAGGGCCACCACAGCAGATTGCTGGCACGCCATACTCTTACGAGTTTCAGCCCATCATGTCGCCTTTTTTCTCGCCCTGTACCGCGCCGCCCTGGGGTGAATTTGCAGCAATTGATTTGAGCGGCGACACGCAGACCTTGTGGCGTATCACGCTGGGCACACTCGAAGGCATGATGCCAATGCCACTGCCCTTAGAGTTTGGTGCACCGCTGTCGGGCGGTCCGACAGCAACAGCTAGCGGCGTGGTCTTTATCGGCGCCACCTCCGACGAAAAATTCCGGGCGTTTAATACCGACACCGGCGAACTACTTTGGGAAGGCAAGGTGCCCGCACCCGCTCAGGCAACACCGATGACATACGAGGTTAACGGCAAGCAATATGTTGTCGTGGCGGCAGGCGGACACATGTTTACCGGCTTCAATAATGTGAATGATTATCTGGTGGCATTTGCCTTG
>CBDTTT010000313.1:0-2467 GCA_965363345.1 uncultured Chromatiales bacterium | reverse complement strand
ATGAAGAGTCTGGCGAAGATACGTTAGAAGATGGGGAAGAGCCGTCTTCTGAAGAAGATGAGCACGATGATGAATACGCATCTGAAAGTGATGCGGAAGCTCCCGCTATGGTGGCTTCAGGTTTCAATAAACCCACCGAAGCCGATCTCAGCGAAACGCCTTTGTGGGTAAACAAAGCCGATGACGATGAGAAACCATCAGGAACAAGACGTTGGATATCTGCGGTTATCTTCATACTGCTGCTTTTCTTGCTCGCCACTCAGATCATTCACTATAAACGCGAGACCCTCGCGACCGATCCTGCATACGGAGAAATGATCCGTAATCTCTATGTCGCGTTAGACCGTCCGCTATTTCCTGCATGGGACCTTAGCGCCTATGAAATACGCGGTTCCGAAGCGATCTCTGGTGAAAGCAACATAGATGTTCTGGATATCAGAGCCCAGCTCGCGGTAAACGGTGATCGTCCGATGGGCGAGCCGCAGATCAAAGTCATACTCAAAGACCGCTGGGGCAATCCGGTAAACAGCTGGATGTTCTCAGCCGACCAATACATGCGAGGCATGAGACCGCCCAATGGCCTTATTCAGCCAGGTTCACTCATTCCGGTGCATCTCAGCGTTGTCGACCCCGGCTCGGCAGCACAGGGCTTTCAGCTGGAAATCTGCCTGCGCCGTGAAGGTGGCGTTTTGCAGTGTGACAGCGAAGGCTGAGCACCAGTAGCGCATCCATGACATCCGCGAACAATCCTCAAATTGGTCCTCATAAGCTTGGCAGTCGGGTTCTGCTCGCACCTATGGCTGGTCTTACTGACCAACCCTTTCGCAATATCTGCCGTAGCCTTGGTGCAGGCTTAGCAACC
This sequence comes from uncultured Chromatiales bacterium, assembly GCA_965363345.1. Lineage (GTDB taxonomy): Bacteria > Pseudomonadota > Gammaproteobacteria > Steroidobacterales > JABIQA01. The sequence goes on along the minus strand of CBDTTT010000313.1, from coordinate 1,605 downwards.
TCGGAAATGACAACTGCCGACATGGCGCAATGGCAAACCAGCAAGAGCCGCACCCGCCTGATACTGGACAATGAAAACGGTCTGAAGGTCGTGCAGATTGCAGGCAGTGTGCCATCACAAATCGCCGAAGCCGCCAAAGCGATAGAGGCTCTGGGTGCCGATATCATCGATATCAATATGGGCTGCCCCGCCAAGAAAGTCTGCAGAAAGCTCGCAGGCTCGGCACTGCTTCAGGATGAGGTGCTCGTCCGGGAGATACTTGAAGCAGCGGTAGCGGCGGTCACTATTCCGGTAACACTCAAAATTCGCACCGGCTGGAACCCTGAGCACCGTAACGGCCCAACGGTAGCGGCAATGGCCGAGGATATCGGTATCAGTGCCCTCGCCGTTCACGGCAGAACCCGCGCCTGCATGTTTAAAGGCGATGTGGAGTACGACACTATCGCGGCAATCAAGCAACGCGTAACTATCCCGGTATTTGCTAACGGCGACATCAAGACTCCGCAACAAGCTGCGGACGTACTTGAAAAAACTGGTGTCGACGGTGTCATGATCGGTCGGGCCGCGCTCGGCCAGCCGTGGCTATTCAACTCAATTAATTCCTGGCTCAATGAAAATTTTTTGCCTGAGCCGCCCTCAATAATAGAGCAACGTGATATTATTCTTAATCACCTGAACGGGCTACATCAGCTGTATGGTCCTGAAACGGGCGTTCGGGTGGCGAGGAAGCATCTGACCTGGTATTGCCAGCACCTAGAAGGCGCAGAAGATTTCCGCAACACTGTTGTGAGAATAAATAGCGTCGAAGAACAGCTGCAGACAACTTTGAATTTTTTTAACCGCTACGAGCTAACAGAGCCGCCAGCGGCTTCGACGTCTTTGCGTCACAGGAAAACAACTTCGTGGTATCAATCAAGAAAAAATCAGCTGCAAGAAAGTCTGTTAAGAAAAAGAAAACAGCTGCCGCAAAAAGCAATGGAAAACTCCCCGAAGTCCAGTTAAGAAACCGTCCGCTGCGTTCGCTAACGGAAGAAGCACTTACCAAATACTTTAAAGACTTAAACGGTCATCAGCCCACCAACCTGTACAGCATGGTCCTGGGTGAAGTTGAAGCACCTTTACTCGCTAGCGTAATGGAACATACCGATGGAAATCAGACAGTTGCGTCCGATATTCTGGGTATAAACCGGGCCACGCTGCGAAAGAAATTAAAGCAATATAGCCTGATATAAAGGCACATAGCACCCAACAACAATGCGCTATTCCCGCGCAGCATATGCTCTAAACAGAGCACACAAGAGTTATTAATATGAGTCGTTCATTACGAGTACTGGTCAGCGTATCAGACAAAACAGGTGTCGTTGAGTTTGCACAAAAACTTGCAGCACAAGGCGCTGAATTCATTTCTACAGGTGGTACTGCAAAAGCACTGCGTGATGCCGGACTGAATGTCACAGACGTTTCAAGCGTTACCGGTTTCCCGGAAATTATGGACGGCCGGGTTAAAACCCTAAACCCTCTTATTCATGGTGGCCTGCTAAATCGTGGTGAACAAGATGCAGCTGTCATGCAGGAACACGGCATTCAGAACATCGACATGCTGGT
>CBDTTT010000312.1:0-2470 GCA_965363345.1 uncultured Chromatiales bacterium | reverse complement strand
TGCCGAATCCGGCGGACTGCCCGGGACAATCTGCTTTCGCAATATCACGCCACATGAGACCGGTATTGCGGACTGGACCGACGGTGAAGTGCTGCGGGCAGTGCGTGAAGGTATAGGCAAAGATGGCCAAGCTCTGTTCCCGATCATGCCGTATTTCATCTACCGGAACTTATCGGATGCCGATGCGGACGCGATTGTGTCCTATATAGGCAGTCTTGAAGCAATCGACCATGCCTTGCCCGACACATCAATCAACTTCCCGGTGAACTGGCTGATTCGCCTCTTGCCTCAACCGGTTGTTACAGCCGTTCAGCATCCTGATGAGAGTGAACCGATCACCTATGGCAAATACCTGACAACGGTTGCGCGCTGTGCCTTTTGTCACTCACCTCGTGACGCACGTAGCAGACAAGCTATCGACGGACTAGAGTTTGCCGGAGGTGTTGAGTTTCAGGGGGGCAACGGACTAATGTATTCAACCAACCTAACGCCGCATGCCGAAGGACTCGGAAATATGAGCGAGACCGATTTCATCGCATTGTTCCGGCGAACCTCCGACCCGACTGCGACAGACTTAAACCTTATGCCATGGACCTACTTCGGCAACATGTCGGACACTGACCTCAGCGCCATCTACAGGTACCTGCAGTCGGTACCCGCGATCCGCTATTCACCCTAAGAACGCGATAGCAATCAGAGCAAAAATCATTTCGGACGCCGTTAATTAGAGCCGATTAGTCTGCTATGGTTCAGCCAACCAAGGGGAACTGCGTGAATAGCACTCAACAAAACAAACTGCCTGTATCTGCCTATTTTGGCTATGGTGCCGGACAAATTGGCGGGCAAATCCTGCGAGATACGCCGGCTCTGATCTTACCGATCTACATGAGCACGGTACTGGGGCTAAACCCTGCCATTGGCGCCCTGGTTATTTTAATCGCAAAAATCTGGGTTGTGATTGCTGACCCAATTGCCGGGGTGATCTCGGACAAAACCAACACTCGTTGGGGACGTCGCCGCCCGTTTATCCTCGCGGGTGGTCTAATCTCTGCGATTAGTTTCCTGATGCTTTTCTTTGTACCTGACATTAAGGATCAGGCGCTATTTATCTATATGACAGCAGTCTATCTGTTGCTGAACACCGGTTACTCGATGTTCTCGGTACCCTATCTGACGATGGCGTCTGAAATGTCGGATGACCCGGACGAACGCACAACGATATTGTCATTCAGAAATGGTGCTCTCGCCGTCGGCTTGCTTATCGGCGGCGCTCTGGCACCCGAAATTATCAGTCGTGCCATTCAGGACTACGGTCAAACTGCCCAGCAAGCTTACGAGTGGATGGCCTTGGTAGTCGGCAGTGTAATCATGCTCTCTACCCTATGGGTGTTCTTCGGTACCCGGGGAGCCAGAGGCACTCCGGCCGATGAGGTAACGCTACCGCTAATGGCACAACTCAAAACGGCATGGGCGAACAAGCCTTTTGTTACCTTGATCACGGCCAACATCGTGCAATACATTAGCGCCGGTATCGGCTATGCAGGCGGCCTTTTCTTCTTTGCCTATGCGATGGGCTTCGGTGCTCAATCGTTCAGCATCATCGCCATCTGGATCGTCGTAATCTCTTTTGCATCTATTGGCTCGATGCCGCTTCTCGTTTGGGCCTCTAAACGCTGGGGCAAGATGCCAGTCTACAAATGGTGCCTGTTCCTGTACGCCATCTGCATTCAGTTCTACTGGCTGGCTGACAAAGACTCTATGTGGATCGTCTGGCTGATTGCGGTCGGTATAGGCCTCTTTAACGGCGGCTTTATTCTGATGTCGTTCTCGGTGCTCACCGATACAATTAACTTCGATCGAATTAAATCAGGGGTCAGTCGAGAGGGTACTCTGTCTTCGGTTTATTCAGCGGTAGACAAGGTGGGGAATGCGCTCGGGTCAGCTGTTTTCCTGGCCTTTCTCGCAATTATCGGCTTTGCTGAATCCAGCGATGGCAGCATGGCTCCGCAGAGTGATTCCGTGAACACCTGGATCGCATTTGCCTACATTCTTATTCCCGCAATACTGCACTCAAGCAGTATTCTCATACTGAATCGCTACAAGCTGGAAGACTAGAAAGGTAGAGGTAAATTATCGTTTAAAACGTGCTGTGAAAACGCAACACGACCTCACGGTCATCGGCTTCGTATCTGAATTCCATGTCACTCCGAAACAAATCGACGATGCCGGTGCCATCCTTGTCGGATAATTTCATACGCAGCTCGCCGCGACTGTTCAAGTAGATATTGTCCATCCCTAACTTACGGTCTGAGATGTTCAGCCAGCGCAATACAACCACATCGTCATCAGGTTGAAAGTCGAAGATACGGTCTGGACCGGACCTGGTCGGTATCGTCATCAAGAAATCCGGATCGATATCGATCACAAATCGATCGGCGCCCGGACCTCCAACCAAGGTGTCGACGCCGGG
>CBDTTT010000311.1:0-2477 GCA_965363345.1 uncultured Chromatiales bacterium | reverse complement strand
GGGTTGGCTTGTGGTACACCGATGCCCACCGTGCCTTTCGCGCCGTACTCCCTACTCGAAATCTTGTCAGTCATGGCTCTCAGACTACTTTGCGGTTATTGCTATTGTCCGCATCCTGAGCGCCATCCTGAGAATCAATAACTGGAACTTCTATAGTCTCAAGGAGCCCATCGACGATGGCATCGAATTTGTCCCACGGTGCATAGCGCATGCTGTGGCCACGCACGACAAACGATGGTCCTGCGTAAAAGTTTTCATATTGCGCATGACGATTGCCGAACTCCGAGCCAAACATTTCCCATGCCAGTTTGTACAACTTGACGCGTTCAATGGCACTGGCTTTGTCGGTACGCCAATATTCAAGGAAACGATCCCGGGTTTCAGGGTTTTCCAGAACCGAGATGTCAGCAGGCATTTGGAATACGCTGCCACCGCAGAGTTCGCGTAGCATGCCTAGAATGACCGGATAGTGTTCTTGGCACCAGTTCAGAGAGGCGTACATGTAGCGTCTGTTGAAGTTCACATAGCCATTCGGCATTTCTTCATAGTCGAAAACCTGTCCATTAATCATGGCGGCTATTGAGGCTTCGAGTGCCGCCAGTCGACCCAGTTTTTCTGCTACGACCGGAATCTTGTCGACGCCGGCGGTTACTGTAACTTTATGAATCAGCCCTGTTAGAAATTGTAGCTTCGACCAAAATCGCACATTCGATTGATGATTGCCGAAGGAATGCGCTGCTGTGTCCAGGTAGACTTGGCGTGATAGTTCGGGCTGATTGTGCACGAAGACTTTTTCCCATGGCACTTTGACGTCTTCAAATATCAGCATTACATCGCTTTCATCGAAGCGAGCGGATAGCGGACTATCAAAATTGTTCTGCGCATGGAGTGCTAGTGGCTTGCGTGCCCAAAGTATCAGGCCCGGCGTATTCATAGGAATCGCGCAGGTAATGGCTTCCTTTTTGCGATCCGGGGCAATGGGTGTGAGATTTCCAATCCAAACCTCATCACTATAGATGCCTGATGTGGCAAGCATCTTCATACCATTGAGCGTAATGCCTTCCTCATCCTCAGCCGTTACTTGCATAACAGCCTGACGCCCCTCCTGCTTGCCAAATACGTCCTGTGCCTTTGACTGAGGTGCGGGATGTACCGCATAGGTCGCGAAGAGATCGTTATCACGCAAGTGTTTACGATAGGCAACAACGTTGGCTGAAAAATCTTGACCATCAGGCTGCTTAAGGATGTCTGGCTGCATTGCAATAGCGGTAACAAAGCTAGAGACGTGGTCAGGGCTGCGGCCCATCAGGCCAAATGTTTGATCGGCAATAATCTTATGCGCTGCGCTGCGTAAAGCCAGTTCTTCGCGAGTACGCGGCATGAGGTAATACATGCTGTGCCAGTCGCCATCTTCTTCATAGGCCATCGTGGCACGATTCGCAGGGTCGGCTTTGTAGTCGAATAAAGCCGCATAGGTTTTCGCCGCTTCACTAAATGCGGGGTGAGTAGTGACGTCATCGACTCGTTCACCACCGATATAGACAACGCGATTGTCGCGCAGTCCCTCGAGAAATTGTTTACCTGTCCTAAGCATGATTGAGACTCCTAGAAATTCAGCTTAATCATTGTTACCAAATATTTGTATCTATAGTAATACCAATTTGGCTAAGCGTAAAGTATTATATGTGAGACATATTAATTGACCTTGTAACAACACCGTGCCGCAGCGCAATAATTACTGTCAGGTGTTTAACGTACCTAAGCTTGAGAGGGACGTTTGTGCTAAACAGGGTTTCCAAGCGAAGCGAGGAATTGACTTGACACAAACTCATAATGACGGCGGATTCGATCCTAGTAAGGTAGAGGTGCTGGGCGGCCATTTTATTGATGGAAGAGTTGTTACTGACGCCGACGACAGCATTCCTGTATTCCGGCCTTCTGATGCGCAACGGCAGGGTGACATACCTGTTGCTGATGAGCACCGCGTAGCGGAGGCGGTTAGTTCTGCTGCCCGGGCTCAACCCGCATGGGCAGCCTTGCGACCGCGCGAGCGCGCAGGGTTAATGCAGCGCTGGGCCGATTTGGTAGAGCAGCATGTTAAGCAGTTGGCGATGGAAGAGTCGCTGGTCTCGACGCGCATATACAGTGAAGCCATCAGCGTTGACGCGCCGGCCGCTGCCAATTGGATACGTTACTACGCTGAGTATGCCGACAAGATTGAGGGGCTTATTACTGCTACCGCCCCGGATTCCTTATCGCTGGTGACTAATGAGCCTTATGGCGTCATTGGAGCCATTGCGCCGTGGAACTTTCCCATGGTGCTGGCAATTTGGAAGGCAGCACCGGCCATGGCGGCGGGCAACAGCGTAGTGTTGAAACCCTCCGAGCTAACGCCTTACTCCATCACCCGTCTGGCAGCGCTAGCTGTCGAAGCAGGGATTCCGCCCGGCGTTCTGAATGTTGTGCACGGTGATGGT
>CBDTTT010000310.1:0-2482 GCA_965363345.1 uncultured Chromatiales bacterium | reverse complement strand
GTTATTACTTCCTGTCTGGTTTCACTGCCAAGTTGGCGGGTACTGAGCGTGGTATTACTGAGCCAACACCCACTTTCTCAGCCTGTTTTGGTGCTGCATTTTTAACATTGCATCCGACTCAGTATGGTGAAGTTCTGACGAAGCGTATGGAAGCGGCCAACGCTACTGCGTATTTGGTTAATACCGGTTGGAACGGCACAGGCAAGCGTATTTCTATTAAGGATACTCGCGGTATCATCGACGCCATCCTTGCTGGTGAGCTTGAAAATACCGATACCAAGGATTTGCCAGTATTCAATCTCGAAGTACCGACCGCATTGCCGGGCGTTGATAGTGGCATTCTCGATCCGCGTGATACCTATGCAGATGCCTCCGAATGGGATGCTAAAGCAGCTAAACTGGCTTCAATGTTTGTCGAGAACTTCGATAAGTACACAGATACTGATGAGGGTAAGGCATTGGTTGCTGCAGGGCCTTCCACTTAATATAATCAGTAGCTTACATGGTTATGCTAAAAGGGCGCGTCGTCTTACGCGCCCTTTTTTATTGCCCGTTGCAAGCGCCTGTGTAGGTAGAAATAGCTATCTGCTAGGTTGTTTTCCTGACATTAACGTGAGCGTTGCTTCGGTAGTCTGGGATTATTCTATTCGTGTATGAGTTGGGAAGAGGTGCTTTATGAGCAAACCGGGTTTTCATCGTGATGGCATTCTGCAACAGTTTCATGACGTGCTTGATCCATATCTGGATATGGATGACTACAGCCAGTTCTTCGCAAATAAAACCAAGGACGGTAAAAATACGTTCTTGTGTTCCGATATTTTTAAGGCCGATAAGCTTTCGACTGTAATTATCGAGGAGTACAGTGCCAGGGATCGTTTTCAGGGGAATGTCGTGTTGGTGTTGCCGGACCCGGATTATGATGCACCAATATTTTCATTCCAGCTGGGTGGCGTCGCCAAAAAAATAGCCTTGCTCGATATCGTACCCACATCTCCGGATACAGATTTTTCGCCGTTACAACCTGTATTTGAAAAGTATCGTGATCTTCTGCACATTAAGCCGGCTAAGACTAAGTGGGTAAGGGATATATCCTCGCCATACCTATTGCATTGTCAGTATGAAGAATTGGATACAGATATCTTTATGGAAGCCACATGGGAGTATCTGACGGTTTGGTTGGAGCACTTTTACAAAGGCGCGAAAGCGGTGTCGAATGACGTGCAGCGTCAGTCTGTGCATGACGCCATCTATAAGTTTAAGCGCGTACTTCATGACAATGATCCGGCCTACAAACTATTTAGAAAAGACTGGGGTCAGCCGGTTGCTGATGCATTTTTCTATGTCGAGACTCGTGATGAACCAGCCCTCAGTATGCCGGGCGATACTGCAGTTCAGAACAGTATGCCGGGCGCTACCGTAGCGCAGAAGACGACCGCATCTGCCGCTTAGTTACTTATCTTCGGGTATAAAAAGGGCAGCCTCATGGGCTGCCCTTTTTCTTTTTCGGTGGCTTTTTTGCAGGCTGTTAAAACTAGCTGAGCATACGCACCATGATGTCTTGGTAAGTCTTTTTCATGATATCGATGTCGGCAACCTGCATGCACTCATTCGGCTTGTGAATAGTTGCGTTGCTCACTCCGAACTCGACAACCTGTGCTCCCGCAGGAGAAATGAAGCGACCATCAGATGTGCCACCGCTAGTTGATAGTTCCGGATCGAGTCCTGTGCTGGCTTTGACCGCAGCTTGCACAGCCTCTATCAGTTCGCCGCCCTCAGTGATGAAAGGCTTGCCCGACAAATGCCATTCGAGCGTGTACTTAAGCTCATGCTTGTCGAGAATACTTTCGACATGAGCTTTTAGTTGTGTGTGAGACCAGACTGTCGAATAACGGAAGTTAAAGCGTGTGTAGAGCGAGCCAGGAGTCACGTTCGGAAAGCCTGTACCACTCTCTAATTGGACGACCTGAAAGCTGGTAGGCGGAAAGTATTCGTTGCCATCATCCAGAGGTGTTGCATAGAGCTCTGTAAGCACCGGTGCAAAGCTTTCTATAGGGTTGTCGGCCAGATGCGGGTAAGCAACATGACCCTGCACACCATGTACGGTAAGCATGCCGGACAAAGAACCGCGGCGACCCACTTTGACGGCATCACCTAACTGGGTGGTGCTTGATGGCTCACCGATGACGCACCAATCGATTTTTTCGCCTCGTGCGGTCAGTTTCTCGATACACATTTTGGTGCCGGCACGGGCACGGCCTTCTTCATCACTGGTAATCAGAAATGCGAGGCTGCCTTTATGGTCCGGATACTCGCCAACAAAATCGACTGCTGCGTTAACCATGGCAGCGAGCGCGCCTTTCATATCAGCGGAGCCCCGCCCATATAAAACACCTTCTTCGATAATAGGGTCGTAAGGGTCTCTGTCCCAGTTTTCCAATGGACCCGGCGGGACCACGTCGGTATGGCCGGCAAAGCACAATAC
>CBDTTT010000309.1:0-2490 GCA_965363345.1 uncultured Chromatiales bacterium | reverse complement strand
CTCCTGATACTCCTTTGCAAAATTGACCCGGTGCAATGGAACCCCAATGTGTTCACAAGCCTTACGCGCATCCTGATAATCGGCAGCAGCAGTGCAGTAGCTATCGTCCTCGTCCCAGTTGGTCATGTGCAGACCTTCGACCTCATAACCTTGCTCTTTAAGGAGCAGGGCCGCTACAGCCGAATCAACGCCGCCGGAAACGCCAAGAATGACTTTCTTGCCTTTGCCGGGTTGTGGGGTATCTGAGTTCATGGGCGTGAATTGTACAGGCGAACGCCCTTATTGCTAGGTTTGGTGGACTGGAACAGTTCACGAGCAAAACGCAGGTTAGCTTAGTTACTTATCTTTGCAGCCTGCACGATCAGTTCTTCGGTATCGACATGAGTCAGCATATTAAGGTCGTAACGATTGCCCGCGAGATAGTCCTCTATGCCCCGCATAACCATAGGGCTGCGGAGTTGCTCATGGCGTTTTTGCAGTTCTGATGGGGTGAGCCAGAGGGTGCGCTCAATGCCGGTGTCTAAAGGTAAAGCCGGATCGTAACCGGAGTGCTTACCACTAAAAGCTGCGCGCAAGAAGTGCTCGCCATTTAACGGATGCTGCCAAAGATAGATTCCAACGATCGATTCAGGGGTGAACTGCCAGGCTGTTTCTTCAAGCGTCTCACGCACCACCGCATACGGTAGGGTTTCGCCGGGCTCAACATGGCCGGCAGGTTGATTGATGACGAGTTTGCCACCCGCGAGCTCTTCGACCATTAGAAAGCGCCCCTGGTCTTCGATTATTGCCGCTACGGTAAGGTGCAGATTCTTCATAGGTGGTAGGAGTGAGTTGCTAACTGATTGTAAAGCTTAGCGTTGCCGTGGGCTTTAAGCTGGTCATGATACGTCAGTAGGCGGTCTTTATGCCGCCACAGAAACATGAGTTGCATCACCAGAGAGCTGTGAGGCTCAGTAAACGCGTGCTTCATGGGTTTCGCATTTAAAATCTGAGGCATCCCAGATCTCATCAAAAATATCGAGTTGTTTGCGGGCAATCGCGGGCTCATGAGAGCCTGCGATGCCTTCCCATTTGCCACTTGAGGCCCTGAACAGCAGAGCGTTGTCATCGGCTATCAGGTAAGCCTCGTCGTGTTTTTCACGAAACTTTTCATCGACACCACGAAACTCAATATTATTATTCAGGCGCCGACCTAATGCGACCAGTCGATTGCTATTGCGGTTTGTGCGTGATGGCCTTGAGATAAGTATGCGGACTCTTGCGTAGCGTTTGGCCAGCACGAGACGCTTTACTACCTCGAGGAACTCTTCATCGTCATAGATGCCGGGTTCGAGATCTGGGGTATAGATAGACAGCGAGCGCTCAGCACCTGCAGCTAGTTGAGTAACTGCCGCACGGGTGTCCTCAAAAGAGGATAAAACCTGTCGTTTATTCTGGCTATAAGGCATAAAACAATTCCATGTCTCTTTTCAACGCCAACCTGGCTCGCAGTCGTTTTCATGTTCCGTTTTCCGTGCAGTCTTTCACTATGCTTTGGAATACGGAAAAACCTACGATCTACCTTAATCAAGCGCTTAGCTTGGTGCTGCTAACTTCGTCACGAAAAAGCATATCGTCCGTTTGGGTGATATTAAGGCTGGCATTGTTTCAAACTGCTTTCCATTCCATGGGTTGCAGCATGTTGCTAAAGCGCTATTGTAATCATTGATTGATGAAGTAAACCAACTACTTTACATAACCTTACGATTAGTTCTTAAGGGATTTTACGTATAGAAAAGCCCCGCATTGCGGGGCTTCTATCTGGCGTATGAGTCGCATGCTACCGCTTGAGTTCGCGTGCCAGCTTGCTTGCGATACCGATATAGCTGGAAGGCGTCAGAGCAGCTAGAACAGCTTTATCAGCATCCGGAATATCAAGTCCTGCGACAAATTCAGCCATACTCGCAGCATCAATGGTTTCACCGCGGGTCAAATCCTTAAGCTGCTCGTAGGCGTCGGTAATGCCGTGCTTGCGCATTACGGTTTGCACCGGTTCAGCCAGCAGTTCCCAGCGGTCCACAAGGTCTTCGGTAACACGATCGGCATTTGGGTCAAGGCGGTCAAGACCGCCGAGCATGGACTGATACGCAAGGAACGCATGTCCTGCAGCGACACCAAAGTTACGTTGCACCGTCGAGTCACTCAAATCACGTTGCCAACGCGAAATAGGCAGCTTGGCAGAGAAGTGGCCTAACAGACTATTGGCGATACCGAGGTTGCCCTCAGCATTTTCGAAATCGATAGGATTAACTTTATGCGGCATCGTTGATGAGCCAACTTCGTTCTTGACGCGACGCTGAGTAAAGTAACCCAGAGATATGTAGCCCCAGAGATCACGGCAAGCATCGATAAGAATGGTGTTAATACGGGCGAGGGCATCGCAGTATTCAGCCATCCAGTCATGTGGCTCGATCTGTGTTGTGTAGGGGTTGTATTCAAGGCCCAGGGACT
>CBDTTT010000308.1:0-2497 GCA_965363345.1 uncultured Chromatiales bacterium | reverse complement strand
TCTGGCCGATTGGCTCGAAGGCGCTAACGGGCGCTGCCTGATTGCAGCCGAATCACCGGGACGGCGCGAGATGCTAACCGACCTACTCCGGCATCGCGGCATACACACGCCGGTACTGGAATCATGGCAGGCATTTGTTGATAGCGACCTGCCGATTGCTATTACCGTTGCCCCACTCGATAACGGTATCGTATTGCCGCTGGCCAATATCAATGTTATTGCCGAGCAGGAAATGTTCGGTGCGGCACCGCGCAGAAGAAGACAGCGTCGCGTCCGCGACCCCGAAGCGATTCTGAATGACCTGAATGATCTCACTCCGGGCTCGGCGGTCGTTCATGAAGACTACGGCGTCGGTCGCTTTATCGGTCTATCGCATTTGGATGCCGGTGACATTCCCACCGAGTATTTATCGCTGGAATATGCCGGTGGCGACAAACTGCATGTGCCTGTTAGTTCGCTGCATCTAATCTCTCGCTATAGTGGAGCTTCGCCGGAAACGGCCCCCCTGCACAGACTCGGCACCGACCAATGGGCAAAAGCCCGCAAGAAAGCCAGCAAACAGATTCGGGATGTGGCCGCAGAACTGCTCGGTCTTTATGCACAGCGTGCGGCGCGCGAAGGTACGGCGCACCCCTATAACCAACTCGACTATGAAAACTTTGCGACCGGTTTTCCTTTTGAACTTACCGAGGATCAGGCCACCGCAATTGATGTGACGTTGGCTGACCTGAGTTCGAAGCAGCCGATGGACCGTTTGATTTGCGGCGATGTCGGTTTCGGCAAGACCGAAGTGGCATTGCGTGCAGCCTTTGCAGCAACCTCTGCCGGTTGCCAGGTTGCTGTAGTCGCACCGACAACGCTGCTTGCTCAACAGCACTACCAAACCTTTACAGATCGATTTGCCGACTGGCCGGTCAATGTGGAAGTCTTGTCACGCTTCCGTACCCCGAAGGAAACCCGCGGTGTCATCGAAAACCTCGAGAGAGGCGTCGTCGACATCGTGATCGGCACCCATAAGTTATTGCAGCCCGACGTTAAATTCAAAAACCTCGGTATCGTAGTCATTGATGAAGAGCACCGCTTTGGCGTCAGACAAAAAGAACAGCTTAAGTCGCTGCGTGCCGAAGTCGACATACTCACGCTTACTGCAACACCTATACCACGAACCCTGCACATGTCGATTGGTGGCCTGCGTGATTTATCACTCATAACCACCCCGCCCGAGACCCGGCTTGCGATTAAGACCTACGTCACCGAATGGGATGACGCAACCTTGCGTGAGGCTTGCCAGCGTGAACTGAAGCGTGGCGGTCAGATATACATGGTGCACAACCGCATCTCTGACATCGAGAAAGTAGGCAGAGACCTCGCCGCAATCGTTCCGGGTGCCGACTACCGGGTTGCCCATGGGCAAATGAACGAACGCGAACTCGAGCAGATCATGCTCGACTTCTCACATAGGCGTTTTCATATTCTGGTCTCCACCGCCATTATTGAAAGCGGTCTGGATATTCCAAACGCCAATACCATAATCATTAACCGTGCCGACCGCTTCGGTCTGGCACAGCTGCACCAACTCCGCGGTCGTGTCGGGCGCTCACACCACAAAGCCTTCGCCTATCTGATTACTCCGCCGCGTCAGGTCATGAACACTGATGCCCAAAAAAGACTCGATGCCATCGAGTCGATGGAAGAGCTCGGCGCTGGTTTCGTACTGGCCACTCACGATCTGGAGATTCGTGGCGCAGGCGAATTACTCGGCGACGGTCAGACCGGGCACATGCAGCAGATTGGTTTCAGCCTGTACTCCGAACTACTCGCAAAAGCCGTCGACTCCATACGCGATGGTGAAGAACCGGATCTGGAAGCAGACATTAATCATGGGCCGGAGATCAACTTCAACCTTGCCGCATTGCTGCCTGAAGACTACATGCCTGATGTGCATATGCGTCTGGTGCACTACAAACGGATCGCCAGCGCGGCAGATGCAGAAGCATTGCGCCAGTTGCAGGTCGAACTTATCGATCGCTTCGGACTCCTGCCCGAAGGCACCCAAAATCTTTTCCGGCAAACAGCCCTCAAACTCAAGGCAATCCATCTCGGCATCAAGAAGATCGATGTCTATGCCGGCAGCGCCATCATCGAATTCGGTACTGAAACCAAGGTCGACCCTGTCCTGCTGGTCACACTAATATCTGAACAGCCTAAGCAATACTCGTTAGACCGGGATCAACGCCTTCGTATCAAATGGCCGGACGAATCAGACGAAGCCCGCTTTGTCGCGGTAGAATCTGTCATTACGCTGCTTGCAGATGCAGGATAGCCTGTAGAATAGGCGCCGTTAACGTTAAACAGAGACAACGACAACCAAAATGGCAAATGACATGACGCACTCAGCAATCAAAAAATACGGTATTACTTTACTGAGCTGCATTGTGTGCGCCCTATCGTCGGGCGCTATGGCGCAAGATGTCACGGATGAAGAGCCGGAACTACC
>CBDTTT010000307.1:0-2505 GCA_965363345.1 uncultured Chromatiales bacterium | reverse complement strand
GTGGCTGGTGATTTTGGGAGTGTCTACTCGTAACTTATGCCCGTAATATAAAATACGCTTTTTTTGTCTTTAGTAATTAATTTAACCTCATCATCCAGATGCTTTTTAAGCATCGCTTTTGCCATAGGCGAATCCATACTAATGAGTTTGTTTTTGGCATCGGCTTCATCGGCACCAACAATTCGATATTGGATTTCGCTGCCGTCAGTTTCATCTTCAAGCGTAACCCACGCACCAAAAAATACCTGCCCTGTCTTGGGCGACTCTCTTACGATATTCAAGTCGGGGATACGCTTCTGCAGATAGCGTATACGTCTATCAATACCGCCGAGTTCCTTTTTTCGATAGTGGTACTCGGCATTCTCGGACCTGTCGCCTTCAGCAGCGGCCGCAGCTAGTGCTTTTACAACATCGCGCCTTCTGAGCCAGAGTTCCTTCAGTTCCTGTTCGAGCACAGCAAAGCCTGCCGGCGTAATGTACGGCGATGATCTTTCTGCAGGTGGTCTCCAGCGTCCCATATCGAGAGTTTGCCAAAAACGAAGCTCTAAAGCCCGAAAATTAAGGTCATTTAACATAATTTAAGAGGGATTCTGACACTTTAATCAATGTGTCAGTCCGTGACCTGTTCGGAGTATTTCGCTTTTTGCAAAGCGTAAGATTCTGATGCTGAAAGTCTTTTTGCTGAGCGCACATGCGAAGTTTGAGAACAAAAATACTGTTGATGGTGCTTTGTGTCGTTGTTGTGGCGCAGGTCTTTACCGTTACCGCAATTTTGTACAACGCAAAAGATAAGTCCCGTGCCGAGGCATTTTCAAATCTTCGCAGTGCAGTGAGCATCGTGAACCAGTATATGGAAGAGCACACTACTGGCATGCAGCAGTTGTCTCTTGCGTTGGCCGATAACGATGACTTTCGAGCCGTAGTAGGTACCGATGACCCCGGCCTCATTATGGCTGAGTTGAATTATCAGAAAGAGCGGGTTATTGCTGAGGTGCTGTTGCTGGCAGATTCAGATGGCACTGTGCTCTATACAACTAACGACGAGTTGCAGCCTGGTTCGATAGTCTCAGAGTTTCCATTGGTTTCCGGTAAGTCATTCACATCGGTGCTGAATCAAGCCGGCTACGAAATGATTGCTTCGAAGGTTCCCATCGGCGATAGCAATGTCTATCTTGTGATGGGCTCTTTAATCGGTGACCAGTACGCGAGCCAGATTGCCGGTGTTACGGGATTGCAGGCTAGCTTTGCGACTGACAGTAAAACCGGACGCCTATTTCTTGGTAGTTCACTTGAACCTATAGATCGAGCGCTGATGATCACCAGTATCGAGGATATTCGTTCTGGTAGTGAGGTGACGAAAGCACTTGATGAAGTGCGTTCACGTTTCGTTTCGACACGAACGCCTTTTGTCACAAAGAACGGGCATATCTATCTGCTTATGCATCAGTCGCTTGATATCGCGATGGCCCCATACAAGGAATTGCAGGTTTTTATGTCTCACCTGGTCTCAACCACGCTGCTAATAGTGGGTATTTTCGTATGGATTTTCTCAACGATTATGACCAGACCGTTGCATCAGTTATCTGATGCAGTAAAACGATTGACTGTGGGTGATTACACCAAGAAGCTTGATGTTAGTACACGCGATGAAATAGGTGCATTGGCAGAAGTTTTTAATGCGATGCAAGATGGCATCGAGCAACGTGAGCAGGAAATATTCCAACAATCACTGACTGATCCGATAACAGCTCTGCCAAACCGACAGCATGCGATCACCTTGCTAAATGAACGTATTGGTCATGGTTATGAAGTGGCAGTTCTGCTGCTTGATCTTGGCCGCTTCCAGCATTTGCGATCCACTCTGGGGCACAAAGTTGCCGACGAAATGCTGCGCCTGAGTACAGCGCGCATGAAGCGTAATCTTGATAGTGATGCCGTACTGGCGCGCTTAGAAGGTGATGAATTCTTGTTAGTTATGCCGGTTTCTGGCATTGACTCGGCGATCAATGAGGCTGAGACCATGTATGCCTTGCTGGAGTCTGGCATTAGTGTTCGTAAAGCCCGCGTTAGTCTCGAGGTACATATTGGTATTTCGCTATATCCTGAGCATGGTGAAAGTGCGGACGATTTATTACGGCATGCATCAATGGCGAAGCAGGAAGCTATTCATGCCCGCACGCCAGTGAAAGTCTATCAGGAAGGCAAAGGCGAGCAGCATGCGCGTCGTCTGCGAATTCTGAGTGATCTGCGTTCGGCAATTGATGAAAACCAGTTCGAATTGCACATGCAGCCCAAAATTTGCATGGCGAGTGGAGATGTAGTTGGTGCCGAAGCACTTACGCGTTGGCAGCATCCTGAACTGGGTGAGATTATGCCAAGTGAATTTATCCCGCTTATTGAAGAGGCCGGCAGTATTTCTCAGCTTACCCGTTGGGTGCTTGAGGAAGCCATACACTACTGTTCAACATGGAAGCAGCAGGGCATAGATATACCTGTTTCTGTCAA
>CBDTTT010000306.1:0-2509 GCA_965363345.1 uncultured Chromatiales bacterium | reverse complement strand
CTAGGTATCCGGTGCCCCATTATCAAACTCGGGGTACAGCTCGTCCATGGGCACCGACAGGCCGTTAGCCTGAACAATGCGGCAATGATGCCGATTCAATTCCTGCGGGCGCTTGGCGCCACAGGAGTGCGCTATGACACCAACCTCTTTCTCGATAGCTTTCTGATAACGATAAACGCGCTCAGCCTTATCTGACGGCACCAAGCCACGCTGCAACTTCTTATCGTGGGTCGTAATACCCGTTGGACAGGTGTTTCGATTGCACTGCAGGGCCTGAATACAGCCCAACGCAAACATAAAGCCACGTGCCGATGAGATAAAATCGGCCCCCGCACAAATAGCAGCAGCAGCATACTCCGGATCAATCAGCTTGCCACTCGCAACGACTTTAATACGATCGCGCAGCCCTGCCCGCCGTAATAAATCGACTACTTTTGGCAAGCTCTCACGTATCGGCAAACCCACATTATCGATAAGCGGCTGAGGCGCGGCACCTGTCCCACCATCACCTGAGTCGACAGTAATAAAATCGGGTGCGCTCTCTATACCACGACGGTTGATCTCGTCGCACAGATCACGGAGCCAACAGTAGCCGCCCATAACCGCTTTAAAGCCGACCGGCTTTCCTGTCACCTCACGGACATGAGCAATCATGTCGAGCAAACTGCCCGCATCCTCAATCTCAATGTGACGATTGGGGCTTATCGAGTCTTCACCGGCCGGGATTCCCCGTATGTTTGCTATCTCCTCGGTCACCTTTACGCCAGGCAATATACCGCCCTTGCCCGGCTTAGCTCCCTGGCTTAGTTTCAGCTCAAACATTTTTACCTGTTCATGGGCCGCTATCGCTGCCAACTTCTCCTCGCTTAAAGAACCGTCATCAGCGCGCACGCCATACTTTGCCGTACCGAGTTGGAAGACGATATCCGCCCCGCCCTCTAGGTGATATGGCGACAGGCCACCCTCACCCGTATTCATCCAGCACCCGGCTTTCTTAGCACCGTGGGACAATGCCAACACAGCAGGCTTCGAAATCGCCCCAAAACTCATTGCGGAAATATGAAAGAAGCGATCGGTCTCATAAGGTGTCTTGCAATAGGGACCAATTGTTACCATCTGCGGGGCGACGCCATCTTCTTCTAGTGTCGGATAAGCAGTATTAGCAAAAATAACGGTACCGACTCTGCGGAGATCGCGAGTAGAACCAAATGCGACGGTGTTATCAACGCCCTTCGCCGCACGATAGACCCAGGATCTCTCCGCACGGTTGAATGGCATCTCCTCGCGATCTAACGCGAAAAAATACTGGCGGAAAAATTCGCCCAAGTGCTCAAAGGTATAACGAAACCGTCCAACCACAGGGAAATTACGACGGATGGCATGCTGGGTCTGGGTTCTATCAACCACATACATTGCAACAACGGCTAAAACGGCAAGCCCCACCGCAAATACAAATGTGAAGGTAAAAAACTCAAGAACCTTGGCGAGAAAATCCATAACTGCTCCTTACTAGATACCTGTAATGTAACGTATCAGACGCAGAAAACTCTAACTCTATAAATGGCTTCGCAAGGGAGACATGTCGTGAACTACCTACACATCATTTATCTAGTCGCCACAAGCACCATCATAGTCGCCTGTAGCGCTGGCACTCAGAACCCGGCGGAGGGTTCAGGCTCTGGTGAATCCGCTGCAGTTGCAGTTCCTATGCATGAGAAATTAGTGAGGAATGCAGTCGCACAGCAGCTTGAAGTGAGTGTCGATGAAATTGAAATAGTAAATAGCGTCCGTACAGAATTTAGTGACTCAAGCTTGGGCTGCCCGCAGCCCGGCATGATGTACGCTCAGGTCATAACTCAAGGGTATCGAACAATCGCCCGATACAAAAATAAGGATTTTGACGTGCGCAGTGCGGGGACTTACATACAAATCTGCTCGAATACGAAGTCCGAGTCCCGTTAACCGGATTTAACGTTGCACTTAGTCCGCTGAATGATTTTTTGCGCGAGCCTTGCGCCACTGCCGGAAGGTAATGGTTCTCCATAATCTACGCCAGCTGCGATAAACCCTTTCCAGTAGTGTAGGGCTGTAGTAAGTCGAGTCAGCATCAGTGATCATCTCTGTAGCATTGTCATACTTAATCTTGATCCAAGAGTTGTAGTCCATGCGTTTCAGTAGACGAAATAGAGTATTTTCCTGTTCGCCTTTACGCAGATATGACAAGCCAAAATCGAGCAATACTGGCTGACCAGTCATTGTGACAAGGATATTATCTTTGCGCTTCAGGTCATTGTGGGTAACGCCAACAAGGTGCATTTTCTTAATAATCTCAAGGAGCTCAGCAAAAAAAGCCTCCCGGTCAACCAAGCCATTGTCAGGCTCACGCAAACCTTTGCCTTCAACGTACTCAAGCACCAGAAACTGGTCGTCGAGCATCCCGAAGCAACGCGGTATGCCCGAAATCCCCTGTACAAGTTGATAGGCGCCAAACTCGCGCCGCAACATATTA
>CBDTTT010000305.1:0-2530 GCA_965363345.1 uncultured Chromatiales bacterium | reverse complement strand
GCCTTTGCCGGGCCAACAGCAAACTTAACGCCAGGCTCAATCCAGTCGATATCGACTTTACCCTGCCCACTCACGAAACACGCGAGTTCCATAATACGGTTATCGGTCTCACCGAGTGTAATAACAACTTTGGGCAAGCGCTCAGATATTAACGGGTCCCATGGAGCAATATCGGTAACGGGCAATGGAACACTCGCAACCTTAGTACGAAAACCATCGATATCGCCGTAGGCTTCGTTAATCGGAAAACGTGGCAAAGAACGTGGGTCACTCAAGGACCCCGTCGCGCCGGATTGCTGACCATAAGAAATATAGTCGCCATCGATCATAACCGTGGCAACCCGGGCATCGTATTCGCCATAGGGGTAAGCGAAGGCGCCAGCAATAGGTTGCTCTAAATTAGCAGCAATACGTTGCCAGCCTTTATCAACATCACCCTTCACTCTTGCAAGCCACTGCGCTTCGGTCTCAGCTTCCGCCATGTCCAATAAAGAACTGTGCGTGGCGCCATGGTTGGCGAATGTAACGCCGTTTTGCTCCATCTCACGCATCTGGTCCCAGCTCATATAAGCCCGCAAACCATCATCCACACCATCGGTCGCGATAAATACAGTAAAAGAAAAGCCATATTCCTGAAACAAGGGATACGCCTCTTCGTACACAGAGAGGTAAGCATCGTCGATAGTGATCAAGACGGCCTTCTCGGGCAGTTCTTTACCCTCAGTCAGAAAGGCATGGGCATCTTGTATACCGATGATGTTGTAGTTCTTTTCCTTGAGGTGTTCTAGCTGAGCTCTGAACTGCTCCATACGAACGCTGGTTGCAGGATACCGATCCTCACCAAAGCGGTGATACATGAGGGTAACGAATGAGTCTGCTGCGATAGCGCTAGAAGCAATTATCGAGAGAAGGTATACAACTACTATAGATCTAAGCATCAAACACGGACTCCTTTGCTCTGCCAATCAACGTTTTGCGGGCGGACGTACTAAATAGAATCCGAAAATACGAATCTGGCGCCGGCGTTTGGCCGTATGAAACGTAAGCAACCAATGGCGTAACTCTCGAAGATAGCGCGCCCTAACTAAGCGATAGGATAAATTCCACTGTTCTGCAAACCCTAGCTCATAAGCAAACTTCTTTTCTTTCTTAAGCGTTTTAAGATTTGAGCGGTCAACCGCAATCTTACGCCTCATCGTATTCGTGTCGTGCCAGCGGTATCTGAAAAGCACGGTATCAAACCATTTCATTTTGTATTTTCGAGCCAGTCGCAATTGCATAGACCAGTCTTCAATCATGATCGATTGATCATACTTGCCAACTTCTACCACTGCAGACTTACGCTGCAAATAGCCATTAGGTATATGATTGCCAAACAATAGATACTGATATTGGCCGAAATCACCCTGTCTAAAATCAAGTCCATCACGAGTTGTTTCTAATGCAGGGCTAACCGTCAAAAATCGAGCCTGCTGCTTATCATAGACATTGCGCAGACTTGAATCCCAGTACACAGGTGTACCGGATGCATCAATAAGCTGTGAATCACCAACGGCAAGCACATAGTCTTCGTTGGCATCTAAAAACCCCACGAGCGTGGCTATAGCAGCCGGCTCTGATATGTCGTCAGAACCATTAACGTACAAATACTCGCCGTCAGCCATATCAATAGCAGTATTAAGCGAGTCGCATAAGCCCTTCCCGGTCGACTTGCGAATGTAGGTAAACTTCACAAACCTCGCCTCACAGCGAGCCTTATAGCTATTAATAACTGAATCGCTATCGTCGGATGAATGATCGTCTAGAATGATGAGCTCGATATGAGGATAAGTCTGATTAATCAGGCCCTCAAGTGCTGCTCCGATATAATTTGCATGGTTGTACGACGGAATGACGGCGGTAACCAAGCTGTACTTTGAACCCATCTTTTCCCCCGCCCCCTCTAACGAGTCGTATCTCACTTCTCGCCAGAATCATTAGCAAAAAAACGCCCCTACTTTACTGCCTCGATGATTAACTCATCATGGAACGGTCTGCACTCAATATCCGCCAAATCAGTCACTGCACTCTGTCGCCATGGCACACGGCGAATTTCAGAAAAACCTGCTTCATGCAAGAGCCTAAATATCTCGGTCTCGTTATACAAATACTCATGCCCCCATAAGCGCATACCTTCATTTAACAAATCACAGGTGCTGGCGGGGAGCCAGGCCATGTCTTCCCATTCGTCAAGCTTTCCCTCGGTATACTGCCCCACAATCTTGTCCAGACTGGGCGTGCTAATGCGCAGTATCCCGCCGGACTGAAGCACCCGATAGCTTTCTTCAATTAGCTGGATCGCCGATTCTTTCGGAATATGCTCAATAAAATGCTCGTTATATACAAACTCGATTGAATTGCTTGTGACAGGTAGAGGCCTACTCAAATCCCAACCAACCACGCCTTCACGACCATAAAGATCCACATTCGTCCAATCCGGCATTACATTATTGCCGCAAGCCAAATGCAACCTGCGGGCACCAGCTAGCTG
>CBDTTT010000304.1:0-2530 GCA_965363345.1 uncultured Chromatiales bacterium | reverse complement strand
CCATTATTGCCCTGCCGATATAGCGGCCGATGCTGGCGACGCAACTAATGTGAGCAAGTCGTCAGGGCACTGAGCATCCATTCGCAGAAGATACTGCGTGTCAGAAAATTGCTGCCTCTTTATGAACTGGCTGTTGTTAAACCCAAGCATAAAAAATTGCTCAATATAATGAAGACGTCTTCATAAAATGATGTCTGATATTACTCTCTTAAACTTACCCGTGCGCTTAAGCCTCCAAACACCTTCATGCAAACTGTGGTCACGACCGGAAACGATTGCCTTTAGCTCATTGGCAAGTTGCTGCTGTATTTCGCCATCCGGTGATTCAGCATCAAAATATAGTCGCAACTCACCGGTATCTAACTGATGCAACTGCCATGCTTTTAGTCCGACGATCCTTTCAAACTGAAAACTCAGTGGTGATACTTTCTTGCCGGCACCGTCAATAATCCAGTCGTCACGGCGTGCTTCCAGCACACTCATCGTCGGTAAGCGCACACGACAGTTATTAGCTTCCGAAGTAAACCGGATACGATCATTGAGCCGATAGCGCAACAAAGGCTGCGATTCAATGAATAATGGGGTAGCAAGCACACCAGCGTCGCTATCCTCCACAATGATCTCGTCGCTGTTAACGTGATACGCCTGACAGTAGGGACATTGCCATGCCATCGAACCGGTTTCGGTGGAGCCATAACGGTCTAGCACAGGTGCGGCGAATGCCTGCTGCAACGACAGGCGCCAGTCATCGGACAGCACCTCACCTGATGGTGATACAACGTCAACACCCAGACTCTCCAACGGACGCTGCAACTGCTCCACAAACCTTACGATGCCGCTCGTCAAACCCCGCAGTACCTGAGGCCTCACCCGTTTCATAAGCGCATGTATTTTGTCAGGCGCAGCTGCAATGCCGGCCCGCCAGGTCAAATATCGGCGACCACCAAACTCATAGGGAAACTGCTGCTTGTCGGCCGTATCCACGTCGGCACCATCAACAAATACCAACTGCCGGACAATGCCGTCAGACTCGGCAGAAACGGGATAAAACAAAAATGGGCGGTAAGCCAATGCCTGGCGAAAGTGACGCTCCGAAATGGTGTTCCGCACGATAGCCTGATGACCTGTGGTTCCGGATGACCGGGTCTCATGAAGAGCCTCAGATGCACTAACAGGCACCGTAGCCAACTCACTTTTCTGCAGAGGGGGTATGTCTTGCCAGTTGGAAATGCCTACCAAGCGACGGGCATAGAACTCATCGTGAGCGCGAAATGCCTCGAGACATTGGGCTAAATCCACCCCTGGCGCACCGGATAATGCCTGCGAACGCAGAGCATCCGCCCATTCAGTACGGTGTAAGTATCGCGCTGAATTGGAAAACTGCATCTAATTACCCTGTAACTGAGACCGTGCTGCTCGGTAACAGCCAAAAGAATACCTAGTGGTCACTCATTCTACTCCAGTCACTGCAACGAACCATGAGCGGATGCCAATAAGTTTGCAGCAGAAACAGTCAAGATACGCGATAATGTAGGGATGAAAGCACTACTGCCCTGCCTAACACTATTGCTTGCAACGGTGCTCCCTGCGACAAGCATCGCAGAGAGTCTGAATGCGCCCGTGCTGCCCGATCAATACGGCAGGCCGTACGACTTTGCAGAGTATGACGGGCAAACCGTGCTGGTCATCGTTGCCGACACCCGCAAACTTCGCTGGGTCGGCAAATGGGAAAAGAAACTGCGTAAGCAATTACCCGAACTGATGAGCTATCGTGTTTCCGGTGTACTGGACACACCCACTCCCGAATACGATGACGTCGCGAAAGTATTGCGGCGATGGGTACCGAAAAGTGTGCCCATCAGTATCGACATGAACAACTATTGGGCAGCACACTACGAACTTGATATCACCGAAGCATGCCTCATACTTTTGGATGCTGATCGGCAAGTTATCGCTCAATGGCGAGGTCGCCCGAAGAAAGCACTACTGGCAGATGTAGTCGCTGAACTACAACCTTACTTTCCAAAAACCACAGAGAAAGACGACGCTTCATGAACCCTGAAAGCACGGCCATGATGGAGCGCATGCGCGCCGATATTATTCTTGTCGGTGGCGGACTCGCGAACACGCTAATTGCTCTGCGCCTTAGTGATGCACTGCCCGAAATCAAAGTTATGATTCTGGAACAGGGCCCGACACTTGGCGGCAATCACACTTGGTCGTTTCACGGCTCCGACTTAAGCGATGCCCAGCGCAATTGGCTAGCACCGCTGATCGACTACAGCTGGGATAACTACGAGGTTCGCTTCCCGAACCGGCAACGCACACTGCCTGGCAGCTACCACAGCATCACCTCTGAAAAACTCGACAGCATTGCCCGTAATCGAGTCTCCGGCGCCATTATCCTCAATACTGAAGTAGCCGAGGTATACCCAGACGCTATAGTACTGGCGAACGGCAGCAGACTTGAAGCCCGGGCGGTTATCGATGGTCGCGGGCCGAAATCCAGCCCGAATCTCGACGTTCGCTT
>CBDTTT010000303.1:0-2545 GCA_965363345.1 uncultured Chromatiales bacterium | reverse complement strand
CGCTGTCTCCATAGAAAAGTTCGAGTAGAAAAATAATGCCATTTATTCCACATACATCCGGTGATCTCGATGCGATGCTAAAGCGCATCGGTGTTAAGCATTCGGATGATTTGTTTGACGAGATTCCAGCAGAACTGACAATGGAATCACTTGCCGGTGTACCAGTGGGGCAAAGTGAAGCCGAGATTAGTGCGTTGATGCATGAACGCGCTGATACTGATGGCCGGCCTGTTTGTTTTATGGGTGCCGGAGCCTATGACCACTATGTGCCTGCGGCCGTTTGGGACATAACCACGCGCGGCGAGTTCTATAGCGCCTATACGCCTTATCAGGCAGAGGCGAGTCAGGGTACGTTGCAGGTTATCTACGAATACCAAACGATGATGGCATCGTTAACTGGTCTGGATGTCTCGAATGCCTCGCTGTATGACGGCGCAACAGCATTTGCTGAAGCCTGTTTGATGGCGGTGCGCGCGAACAGAAAGTCTAAGTCTCGCCGGATTCTTGTGCCGCGGACAGTGCATCCGTATTACCGCGAAGTGGCGTATAACATTATCAGTGGTCAGGACATTGAGTTGGTCGATGTTCCGATGCTGAACGGCGTTGCTGATGTCGCCGCATTAGATCCACATGCCGGTGAGGATTTTGCAGCCGTTGTTGTGCAGCAGCCGAATTTCTTCGGCTCACTTGAGCAGGTTGATGCGATAACAGATTGGGCTCATGCGAACGGCGCTTTGCTTATTGCGATAGCGAATCCGCTAACCCTTTCTTTATTGAAACCACCGGGTGAATGGGGTGAAACCGGTGCTGATATAGCCTGCGGTGAAGGTCAGCCATTGGGCGTGCCCATGTCTTCTGGTGGGCCATTTTACGGTTATATGGTCTGTCGTCAGGAGATTGTCAGGCAGATGCCCGGCCGTATCGTTGGGCGCACGGTCGATGTGGATGACAAACCCGGTTTTACGCTCACGCTGCAGGCACGTGAACAGCATATTCGTCGCTCGCGCGCGACCTCTAATATATGTACTAATCAGGGATTGGTGGTTACCGCATCGACAATTTATATGTCGTTAATGGGCAATGAAGGTTTACGGCGGGTTGCGACTGCCAGTCACAACAACACACAGGACCTGCTTGCGGGCCTGATCAGCATTGATGGTGTTACAAGGGCATTCAGCTCTCCAGTGTTTTCTGAGGCGGCGGTATTGCTTGATCGCCCGGTAGCACCGGTACTCGAAGCATTGGCTGCCGAGGGTATTTTGGGTGGCGTTGACCTTAGTGATTTTTACCCTGAGCTTGGCAATGCATTGTTGGTCTGTGCGACAGAAAGACGCACGCCTAAGCAGATTGAGAAATTCGTCAAAACGCTCACCACTATCATGTCCGGAGGAGCCGAATAATGACTGAGCCTCTTATATTTGAATACCATGCTAATGGTGGTCGTAGCTATACGACGGAGCCCGGTGCGGTAAAAGACATTCCGCATGGATTTATGCGCAGCAGTGAACCTTTGTTGCCAGCGGTCTCCGAGCTTCAGGCCGTAAGGCACTACACTCGCTTGTCACAGCTCAACTTCTCTATTGATACCCACTTTTATCCGTTGGGTTCCTGCACGATGAAGTACAACCCGAAGGTCTGTAATCAACTCGCGATGTTGCCTGAGTTGTTAGGTCGTCATCCGTTGGCGCCAGAGCAGTTTTCACAAGGCACTTTGGAATGTATGTTTGAACTGCAGCAGATGCTGCAGCAGGCAACCGGGTTGGCTGAAGTCTCACTAACGCCGATGGCTGGTGCGCAGGGTGAACTCGCCGGCGTAGCCATGATTCAGGCGTATCATAAGGCGCGTAATGATTTAGAGCGCGATGAAATTATCGTTCCGGATGCGGCTCATGGCACGAACCCGGCAACAGCGACTATGTGTGGTTGTAAGGTTGTTGAAGTACCCACCATGGAAGATGGTGATCTCGATATTGAGGCGCTGAAAGCTGCGGTGGGTCCTAAGACCGCAGGCATTATGCTGACGAACCCTTCAACGTTGGGTGTTTTTGAACGTCAGATCCAGGAAATCGCATCTATTGTGCATGAAGCTGGCGGCCTGCTTTATTACGATGGCGCCAATTTAAACGCCATTCTCGGTAGAACTTCACCCGGGGCGATGGGCTTCGATGTCGTGCATTTGAATTTGCATAAAACTTTTTCAACACCTCATGGCGGCGGTGGTCCAGGGTCTGGTGCTGTCGGTGTGGGTGAGCGCTTACGACCATACCTGCCGGTACCTTTAGTTGTTAAAAGTGAAGCCGGGTACAGTTGGGCAACTGAGCAGGAGCGCCCCGAAACAATTGGTCGCTTGTCAGCGTTTATGGGCAATGTCGGCGTGTTGTTGCGAGCCTATGTGTACATGCGGATGCTTGGTGCGGAAGGTATGCGCCGGGTTTCAGAATATGCGGTACTGAATGCAAATTATCTGATGGTCTGTTTGCGTGAGGCGGGCTTTGATATCGCGTTTGAAGAGCGACGTGCGAGCCATGAGTTTATTATTTCTGTT
>CBDTTT010000302.1:0-2557 GCA_965363345.1 uncultured Chromatiales bacterium | reverse complement strand
TCAATATCCGGATTAGACTCATCCGAACCAGCAGATAAACCAGCAGATAAATCAGCAGATAAATCAGTGCAACGATATACCGGCAGATCAATACCAAGCTCAGTGCCCTGCCCCAGTTCATCAACCAACAATGCCTGCAACTCAGCTTCTCCAGCCATGAACTTCAGACGTTCGAGCGGCCAATTTCTGTCCAGAGGCACTATCGTCAACCCGACCTTAAATGCTGCAAGGATGCCAACACAGCGTTCGACTGAACGCTGCATATAGATACCGATACGCTCCTGCGGACTGAAGCCCGCTGCCAGCAAGCCATGTGCGACACGGTTAGCTGCAGCATTGAGTTCTCCGTAACTCATAACGGTATCAGCCGTGATGAGTGCGGGGTTCTCCGGCGTGCGACCGGCTTGCAGCTCAACTAACTGGTGCAGGCCTTGATCTGTCTCAGTGCCGCCATCGCCTGGACCGCTGTAACTGCTTAATAAAATCTGGTCAGCTGCACTCAATAGGGACAGGGCATCTAATGGGGTCGTAAAACCTGCACTCAATTCACTCAACAAGGTTGCAAACGCCGTGGCTAAGCCCTGCGCAACCAAACTGTCGTAGCGGTCGGGATGCAGACTCAGAATTGCACGCAGGTCATTGAGCTTGCCGGCATCAACCAGAATAACTTCAAGGTCCCAATACGATGGCCTCAGGGGATGCGGTACTTCGACAGCAAATTCGACACCACCTGCCTCTGCAACTTCCGCCGAGCGATCCTCATACATCAGTAGTGCCTGAAATAGTGGGTTACGCCCAAACTCACGCGGCGGGTCTAATGCTTCAACGATACTTTCAAACGGCAGCCCGGCATGGTCGAGTGCTGCCAGCACGCCAGCCTTCTCAGCAGCCAAAACCTCTGAAAATTGCGGTAACTGCCCATCAACGTCGTACAAAGGATTACGGAAGGCGACATTGTTTACCATGCAGCCAATCATGTCTTGCAACTGATCGGTTTGGCGCAGTGTTACTGGAGAACCAATCAGAAAATCCTGCTGCCCGGTATATCGCGACAGCACAACCCGCAGCGCAGCCATAAGCGTCATAAACAGGCTCGCGCCCTGCGCCTTTGCCAAAGCCCTTAACGCATCTGCTATAGCAGCCGGTATTAGAATATCGCTGCGCAAAGCAGCTGCTGGCTCACTAACCGACGAATTCGACTGCGGTAGAGTCAATAGATAGTCTGCTCCGCCAAGCTGCTCGCGCCAATAACTTATTGAGGGATGCTGTTCAGGCTGGCGTAATTGCTCACGCTGCCAAACCGCAAAATCTGAAAACTGCAACTCAGGGATAGCCAAGACATCGCCACGATATAGCGCGGCCAACTCGTCACGAATCAACTCAACCGACAATCCATCCGCCAAAATATGGTGCACGGTAACAAGCAAGACATCTGTACCGTCATCCGACAACAACTTCGCTCTAAGCAATGGGCCGTACTGCAAATCGAATGCCCTGGAAATCTCACTCAGTGCAAGGGATGGCAGCTCCGCATCCGGCATCAACTCAAGTGCTGATATCAAGCTCGCATCAACCCGCTGCACTGGCTCACCTTCGAGCACATCAAAACGAGTATGCAAAATGGAGTGGCGTGAAACTAACTGCTGCCATGCACTGCGTAACCGATCGACATCGACCTGACCGCTCAAGCGAATAGCAAACTGCTCGTTAGCTGCCGTAATCCCGGGATACAAACGATCGAGAAACCACAAACTCTGTTGGGCGAAAGACAATGGCAATGGTTGCGATGCCCATGACGCATTACGCGGCACTAGCAGCGGAGCCGCCACTGCCGAGACACCAGAGCTATAGCGTTTAGCAATAGCCTCGGAGTGCTGCTCTTCAAGATAGGCGGCCAATGCCGCAATTTCAGGTGCGCCGAATACAGCAGCAAGAAATACCGTGTCATCAATTAGACGCTGAATTTCAGTCGTCAAACGCACAGCCAAAATTGAATCGCCACCGATGTCGAAAAAGTCCTGACCCAGACCCACCTGCTCAACACCCAGCAGTCGCGCCCAGATTTCGGCCAGATCCTGCTGCAACTCTGTTTCAGGGGCCTGATAAGCAGCCGAGCTAGTTTGCGGTGCCGGCAATGCAGCCCTATCGAGCTTACCGTTACTATTGAGAGGCAGCGCCGCCATCAACTGCCAGGCAGAAGGCTGCATGTAATCGGGCAAGCGCTCCGCAACCCAGTTCTTCAAACTGACATCAGCCCCATTGGTCTGCTGCTCTGCCAGCGCCAGATGCAACTGTTCGTAAAAACGGTTGCGGTTGAATGCTTCCTCATGATGACGACTGACGTATTCCGGATAAGCCTCACCATTCAACCTTAAGTGCAGCCGGTAATCCGGGAACACGCCATCAACACCCGTTTCCCGCTGCCATTCGATTTCGGCAACATCACCTTTAGCAACTGCAACCGGAATATCGAGCACTGGAATATAAACCGGCAACCAGGCTTGTTGGTGATCTAAGAAATCGACCACATCACCAGGGACTGTTTCAACTTCGGTCC
>CBDTTT010000301.1:0-2565 GCA_965363345.1 uncultured Chromatiales bacterium | reverse complement strand
AAACGACAGTGACGAAAGTGTTTCAAGCAGCCCAAACCCCGCTTCCAGCAATGCTGCCAGCGTTCTGAGAAAAACCCCGCTTAAGGCGGCAGAGACAGGGGCCAAAAGAATCGACAGCAGCAACAACGGCACGATGACAAAGCTGAATACAGGAATAGCGACAAGGTTCACCATTGGGGCCAGCAAAGATGTTTCACCAAAGAAGCCAATACCGGGCAGTGCCAACACCGCGACCAGCAAAAACTGCAGCAGAAATAACTGACGTAACCTGAACATGTAGAGATGCCACATAGGTGCGTTTGGTGCAGCTAGTCTTTGCGTTTCCGGCGGCATCAGACGCGCACAATGAATCAGTACGGCAACCGCAGTAAACGACAACCAGAAGCCCGCGGTAAACACAGCCCACGGATGCAGAAACAAGGTGGCTATAGCCGCAACTGCCAACAAATCGAAACCGCTGTAATCGCGCCTTGCAAGTACCAACTGCAGCAAGACCAATAACATCAGCAGTGCACGAACTGCCGGCAAACCAAACCCTGACAAACCGGCATAGACAAACCCGAACACCGCAGCGCTAACCCAAGGTGTTGCCGCCGGCAGTCCGAACAACAGCAGGCAACGCCCTGCGAAAAACCCCAGGCCAGCAAGCAAACTAATATGTAATCCGGAAATGGCCATCAGGTGTGAGGTGCCCGTGCGCCGAAACACCTCCCAGTGATGCTCTGCAAGCAGGTGCCGTGCGCCACTGCTGAGGGCCACCAATATAGGCAATGCAGGCGAGTCTGCACCTACCGTACTGCTGATATAGCGAACAAGCTGCGACCGTAAGCTAAGCCAGATGCCATCGATACCGCCATGCCCTGCACGAAGGTCAGAAGCCATCAACTGTTGGTTCTCTGACGAATCCCGCACATAACCCACGGCGGTGATACCACGGATATACATGGCACGGGCAAAATCGCTGCCTCCGGGGTTCTTAAGCCCACGCGGCTCTTTCAAACGAACCCGCAACCGCCAAACCTCACCCGGGCGCAATTCATATTCACTGTCATACCAACTCAGACTTAGCTTGCGGGGTAATCCTGCGACTGAATGGTCAGGCAATGGCACGAACTCGAATCGCTGCACGCCATCGCGTTCCAGTGGAAAGGAAACAATGCGACCGGCAATACTGAGGTCTTTGCCTATAAGTGAATCCGGTAGAGGCACCTGCAGCGAATTACTTAACCATACCCAGATCATTAGCAACACGATCGGCAAAAAGCCTGCGAAACGCCAATTTGTGAACCAGCACCCAATACAAACCGTGCCAGCAACAGCAACAGCGTATAAACTAGATAGGTGTACCGGCAGGTTCTGGTACCCGGGAATTAGACAGGCCAGCACTGCTGCAACAATGGCAGCCGAAGCCATACTGACAAGCCCGGGCATAGGCCCTCCCCTTAGTGCACAACAAAGACAATCGCAATCAATCGGTCAGCATAGTTAATGCCCAGAAAATACTTCACTGAAGTTTCCCGCCGGTACCGGCAGAAAGAGCATCCGTGGTACATGTCACCGTTTAGTTACCTGATGACACACCCTGTGTATTTCTCCGTGAACCGCAAAACAATTGGTCGCGCGATCTGGATTGGTTTGTTTGTCGGTTTCTTGCCTATCCCTATGCAAATGTTAGTGGCCGTAATGCTGGCTCTCGTGGCACGGGTCAATATTCCTGTGGCCGCTATCGGGGTTTGGGTGACAAACCCGTTTACGATGGTGCCGCTTTATTACCTGGCCTATCGACTGGGTGCGACTATGCTGGAAATGCCTATAGAGCCATGGCCTGCAGACTTTAATTTCTCTGCGTTTTATCAGGACATGGGTGGCATCTGGATAGCGATGCTATACGGCGGTGTGGTGCTCGGGCTATCGCTGGCGACCGCCAGCTATATTCTCTTTAACGTGGTCTGGCGAATTTCAACGGCTTATAAGTATCGCGAAAGAAAACAAAAACGCCGCAGCGGACGACTGCGTAAGGTAAAGCCTATTACTGCGAGAGCAGAACCCGGCGAAAACCTTCCACCGAGGCCCCCAAGCTAGTCTCAGGTCGCTTCGGAGTAAGGCTTCAATTGCCCCTGATCAAGTTCCAGCACTCTGTCCATACGATGTGCCAACTCCAGGTCATGAGTCACCACAATCAAACTCGCGCCGGCATTCTCGTTTAGCTCCAGCAGCAACTCAAACACCGTCTCACCCGTTTGCTTATCGAGATTACCGGTAGGTTCATCCGCAAGTATCACTGCAGGTCGGGTAACCAGCGCCCTTGCTACTGCTGCGCGCTGACGCTCACCACCCGATAACTCACCCGGACGATGCTCTAAACGGTCCTGCAAACCCACCTGGGTTAGCACTGCCGTGGCTTTGGCGATGGAATCGCTGACAGCATCGCGACGCATCAGCAAGGGCATAGCCACATTCTCTAAGGCGGTGAACTCAGGTAACAAATGATGAAACTGATACACAAAACCCAGGGCTTCGTTACGCAGGGTACCCCGCTCACGATTATTCAAAAGTGACAGGTCT
>CBDTTT010000300.1:0-2565 GCA_965363345.1 uncultured Chromatiales bacterium | reverse complement strand
GCACCGCCGGCAACCATGACATCGGCATCGCCATACGCAATGGTACGAGCAGCAACGCCAAGAGAATGAGTAGATGTAGTACACGCAGTAACCAACGCAAGGTTTGGCCCGCGCATGTTGTGCATCATCGAAACCTGACCGGAGATCATGTTAATGATGCTGCCCGGTACGAAGAATGGAGAAATCTTACGTGGGCCGGATTCCATGTATTTTTCGTAATTGGTCTCAATAGTACCAAGACCGCCAATACCGGAACCCATCGCAACACCTATACGGTCGGCATTGGCTTCGGTTACTTCCAAACCCGAATCGGCAATCGCCTGATTAGACGATGCGATTCCAAAGTGCATAAACTGATCGAGCCTACGCGCATCTTTTGGTGACATGTAATCAGACACATCGAAATCACGGATATAGCCACCAAACTTGGTGGAAAAGTTCGTTACGTCCAGAACTTCCTCAGGAATCATACCGATTCCGCTACGGCCATTAATGACATTATCCCAAGCAGTCTTTACATCGTTGCCGACTGATGAGATCACACCACAACCTGTTACGACTACGCGACGTGAGGTCATATTTTGTCTTCCACCAAAAGCAAAACGCTGCCGAAGCAGCGTTTCGTGTTTTTAAGATTCTTTGTTTGACGTAATGTGATCAATCGCCTGCTGAACAGTTGTAATCTTTTCAGCATCCTCATCAGGAATCTCTGTTTCAAACTCTTCTTCAAGAGCCATTACCAACTCAACTGTATCCAGTGAGTCTGCACCAAGGTCGTCTACGAAAGAAGATTCTTTTTTCACTTCTTCTTCTTTAACGCCGAGTTGCTCAGCTACGATTTTCTTTACCTGCTCTTCAATGTTACTCATGCTTAAATCGTCCTCTTCAACGACTGTCGTTGGTAATGGTTAACCAATCAGGTGGGTTAAATTCGTGCGTAGTTTAAGTCACCGACACTCTGGTGAAAACCCTGATTAACCGGTTGTTTGTAAAAATACGCTGTTCCTCAAACGAGAAGCAGCACCCCTACTCTGTAACGCCATGATTTAACTTAATTATTCAGCTGCTCCAGCCTAAATATAAAAAGCCGTCATAACGATCAAACCATGTACATTCCGCCATTCACATGCACAGTTTCGCCAGTTATATAGCTTCCTGCGGGTGAAGCGAGAAATAATACGGTGTTGGCGATATCCTCAACCTGCCCCAATTGCTGCAGCGGAATCTGACTTTGCAGGCTGGCTTTTGCCTCATCACCCAGCGCCTCCGTCATGGCTGTCTGGATAAAACCCGGTGAGATCACATTAACAGTGATACCCCGAGAGCCCACTTCCCGTGCCATCGACTTACTAAACCCTATCATGCCGGCTTTTGCAGCAGCGTAATTTGCCTGGCCAGCATTGCCCATAGTACCAACAACCGAGGCAATATTAATAACGCGGCCACTGCGGGCTTTCATCATACCTCTCAGACACGCCTTTATGACATAAAACATGCCAGTTAGATTCGTATCAATAACCTCGTTCCACTCCTCGGGCTTCATGCGGAGCAATAAATTATCGCGCGTAATGCCGGCATTGTTAACGAGTATGCCAATAGCACCGTGCTCTTTAGTAATTGCACTAATACCGGCATCTATCGATTCGGCGGAAGATATGTCCATCACTATACCTTGTCCCTCAATACCAGCGTCAGCAAAGCGTTGGGTAATGGCTGCGGCACCCGATTCACTGGTTGCCGTACCTATGACCTTTGCACCAGCTTTACCCAATGTATCGGCTACAGCAGCGCCTATACCGCGCGATGCTCCTGTTACCAGCGCCAACTGATCTGCCACCGAAAATTGCTCAAATGCGTTACTCATACGCTTTATCCTTTGTTCGCTTTACTGTTAGCCGGATTTTGCACCCGGTCAGGTATGCCATTTATTATATGAGACTTGCTGGTTTCACGATACCGAAATATGAAACCGTAACGATACGACCTTGTTATACTCAATACCTTGTATATGTGTTTCTATTATATAGAGTGCTAGACCAACCTCCGCTCATTATCCAAGGCAACCAGCAATGACCAGAATCAACCTTCAGCCCTCAACCCAGCATGGCCGCAGAGACCGGGGTTTTACGCTTATCGAAATTATGGTTGTGGTGGTTATTCTCGGAATACTCGCTGCCCTTATCGCGCCCAGCGTCATCAACCGAATTGATGACGCACAACTGGTAGCTGCGAAGCAGGATATCCGGTCCATCGGAAGCGCTCTAAAGCTATACAAGCTAGACAACTTCCGCTACCCGTCAACAGATGATGGACTTAATGCACTCTTCACACGTCCCAGTGACCCTTCAGCAAAATGGCCTGAAGGCGGCTACTTGTCGCGACTGCCTAAAGATCCATGGAACAACCCTTACCTCTATCTCTACCCGGGCAATCAGGGCGTCTTCGATATCTACTCATTAGGCAGAGATGGGCAGCCTGGCGGTGAAGGTCTCGATGCTGATATCGGCAACTGGAACCGTTAAAACTAAGGGCAATGAGGGGTCGGGTGCATAAACAAGACTCTAT
>CBDTTT010000299.1:0-2565 GCA_965363345.1 uncultured Chromatiales bacterium | reverse complement strand
CTTGCTGCGGCAAAGGTAAGAGTTGGCGCGATGGAGATGGATGCCGAGGGGCCTATTGATACGTTGCCTGGAGATGTTTCAGACTCGGTTGAAGAAGAAGTCGAAGAGAAAGAAAAGGGCGTGCGCAAGGGTGAGCTTGTTGCAGCACCGCTGCCATCACGCAGCCCTTTGCTCGGGTGGACCATAGCCTTGCCTGTGATGTACATCTATAAGCCCGAAAACTCAGATAAAGAAGACAGACCATGGGTTTCGGGCGTCGCGGGTTTCTATACCGAAAACGATAGTTTCGGTGCGGGTGCCTTTCAGAAGATGAGCCTCGGCGGTGACAAATGGCGCTTGATGGGCTCGGCATTCACTGCCGAACTTAACTACGACTATTTTGGTATTGGTGGTGACCAATCGTTCGTTATTCCACTCAAGCAAAAAATGACCATTGGTCTCGTGGAAGCTCTAAGAGAGGTTGGGGTGTCGGACCTGTTCGCCGGTGTCCGCTACATCTATTCGACCTCAAAAGTCAGCACCACGATTGGCGAAGAGCTACTGCCACCTAATACACCGCCTCTGGAGCTTGCTGAGGATTACACGCTATCGACCATTGCACCGCGAGTTGTCTACGACACCCGGAAAAATGAGTTTTACCCTACCGACAGCTGGTTGGTTGAAGGGCAGATAGGCATAGCTAGAGAAGAGCTTGGCAGCGACACCAATTATGAAAAGTTCGAACTCGCCATTAATAACTACAGCAGCCTTGGTGCAAAAGGCGTTCTGGCGACACGCATAAGCACCAAGTACGTTGACGGCGATGTACCCTTCTTTCTATACCCTGCTTTCGGGGGTGGCGCGGATCTACGTGGCTACGAAACAGGCACGTATAGAGATCGCTTTCTATTCGCAGCCCAAACTGAGTATCGCTATCGCATAACACCCCGCAATGGCATTACGGCCTTTGTCGGCATCGGCACCGTAAATGAAAAGTTCGGGCGCTGGGGCAAATCATTACCCGCTGTCGGCGTCGGCTATCGCTTCGTGCTTGCAACAAAAAATGACGTAAGCCTGCGCATTGATATTGCACACGGACGGGATGACGACCAGTTCTATGTCGGGGTTGGCGAGGCTTTCTAAGCCACTAAAGCGACTCGTTTATATCCTGCAATAACTCAGGGTCTTCCGGAGTTGTCTGTGGTGGATAACGTTTAATAACCTGACCGTCACGGTCGATTAAAAACTTCTCGAAGTTCCATTCGATGTCGCCAGGAAAAACACTGGTAAGCCACTCATAAATAGGGTGCCTGTCTTCGCCATTTACTTCGATCTTTTCAGTTAGCGGAAAAGTCACGCCATATGAGGTCTCGCAGAATGTTGCGATGTCATGGGCGTTGCCAGGCTCCTGGGCACCAAACTGATTACAAGGAAGGCCAACAACAACGAGGCCTTCATCCTGAAGCTCTTCATACAGCTTCTGCAACCCGGCATAGTGCGGGGTAAGACCACACTGGCTGGCAACGTTGACTAACAATACGAGCTTGCCATCCAAGCCAAGAATGACGTCATTCTCACCTGATAGGGGTGCAATACTAAAATCCTGAATACTACTCATGGTGTTCTCCAAATATTTTTCTGATGGCTCTTCAAGTTTTTAAGCCCACAGATGACTTAAGAACTTTTACGCAATAATTATTCAAACTCTCGTTTGATGTCATTGATCGAATGGCTAGCATCTCGTGCAACTGCTCACCAACCCGAAGATTAAATTTGCCGGAATATTTTTTTCCAGTAGTTGCGGGCGGCAGTGGCAGGCCGTCTCTATCGGCAACGGCAATCCATTCGTCAACAACTTCACAAAGTTCTGCATAGACCTTAGCTTCATTCTCGCCATGCACACCGCCAAAGGCTAAGCCCGGCGCACGTCCAACATAGCAGCCATCGGCCTCAGACCACTCAACAATTTTTAGGTAGCGATCAGATGTCTTCATTTTCTAGTTGCTCCAATGCACGGCGCACCTCAGATAGCTGATAAGGCTTTGCGTCATCTCCGAGCTTGCCGCTGATTGTCACACGCAGACCATCAGGGTGTTGAAGATTACGATGAGAGCCCTTGCCGCCGCGATCTACAAACCCACAACGTTTTAACTCTGTCAGCAATTCACGTATTTTTGGTGGCATCGAAAAATAGTACCAATATAGTACCATTTGAGATATTGCCAAATATAACTAATTACTACTGAAATGACATGCTACCAAAGACTTTCCGACGCTCCGTAGGACCGGGGCTTCTTCGCTGCAGCGTTGCTCCGCGATGGGGCAGCGTGTGCGAAATGCACAGCCGGATGGCGGATTGAGCGGCGAAGGCAGGTCACCTGCCAACATGGCATGTGAGCGATTTCGCTGAATTTCGGGGTCGGGTATTGGTACCGCTGAGATAAGTGCCTGAGTATAGGGGTGCAACGGTTGTTCATAAATAGAATCGCGATCGGCAATCTCAACCGCCTTGCCAAGATACATCACCATAACGCGATGACTCACCTGCCTTACTACGGCAAGATCATGCGCGATAAATATCAAAGA
>CBDTTT010000298.1:0-2568 GCA_965363345.1 uncultured Chromatiales bacterium | reverse complement strand
ACTCAAAACCAAAAAGTTCTGTAATATCAAGTGCTTCCTGCTGACCTACCAGCATTTGGTAGGTATAGCCTGATTCCGCCACGTAGCTGCGAACATCGTCAACCCTGTCGACCGCAACACCAATGATCATTGGGTCTGTCGCGGTTGCTGCATCATGGGCAATCTGTAACAGGGGCATTTCACGGCGACATGGAGCGCACCAGGTTGCCCAGAAATTAATAATGAGAGGTCTGCCGTACCACTCTGC
The DNA here is from genome assembly GCA_965363345.1 of uncultured Chromatiales bacterium. GTDB lineage: Bacteria > Pseudomonadota > Gammaproteobacteria > Steroidobacterales > JABIQA01. The sequence continues at coordinate 2,321 of CBDTTT010000298.1, read as the reverse complement.
GATGCTGTGGGGCTCGTCATACAGGTCGGGGAGGGTGAACTCAGGCATTTGTCCGGGTGCGCCCGTGACATCCGGGGCTTCGCCCAATGTAAAGATTTCCGGTGTCTCGGCGGGCTCACGAAGATAATTGGCGAGCATGATGCCGGCACTAAGTCCGGCGACCACTGCGATGACAGTAGTCGCATTAAGTAATTTTTTAGCCATGGGTCATTCTACCAGCGTGCAGGTCTGTTGCTACTGGAGAGTGCGCTCGAGGTGCTCGCGGAACACTTCAGCCGACTGAAAACCGATAACTCTTTGTCCGTCAATTTCGTTGCCGCGTTGGTCGAAGAAGATAATTGTCGGCGGCCCGAAAATGCCCATGCGTTTGAGCAGTTCCTGATCTTCTGCATCATTCGCTGTGACATCAGCCTGCAATACGATGGTACTGCGTAATGCATTTTGTACGCCTAAGTCTGTGAATGTGTAGTGCTCCATTTCTTTGCACGAGACACACCAGTCGGCATAAAAATCAAGCATGACAAACTTGTGTTCTTCAGCGGCAACTGCGAGTTGCTCGTCGAGATCAGCAGATGTCTTTATCGGTACAAATCGTAGCAGTCGCTTTTCTGTATTGCTGATTGTCTCGATGACCTGCAAGGGGTTAGTGCCGCCCATAGATGCAGCGACAAAAATAAGTAATGCGTATGTTGCAATTAATAGTGTTGCTATCGCAGTTAACGCTTTTGCCATAGCTGAAAAGTTTTTGCTGAGGCTGCGTAGGCGCATAGCGAAGGCAACGGCGAGCACGCCCCAAAGCACCATCGTGATGTAGCCTGGAAGCAATCGTTCGAGCATCCATATGGCGAGGCCCAGCATCATGAAGCCGAAGAGCTCTTTCACGGCATCCATCCATGCGCCCGCTTTTGGTATGAGTTTTCCTGCTGAGGTGCCGATGACTATTAGTGGTAAACCCATGCCGATGCTTAGAGCAAACAGCGCCGAGCCACCGCGGATCACGTCTCCCGTTTCTGCGATTACCGTTAGCGTTGCAACGAGCGGAGGCGCAACACAGGTGGTGACAACCAACGCTGAAAGCGCGCCCATGATGGCGGTGCCAATGTACGTGCCCGATTTCTGTTGATTACTGAAGCTATTGATTCGTGTCTGTAGGCTAGAAGGTAGCTGCAGTGTCAGGAAGCCAAACATTCCAGCAGCAAGTGCGACAAATAGCAGGCTTACTGCAATGATGATCCAGGCTTGTTGCAGCAGTGCCTGAACCTGTTGTCCGGCGGCCGCAAATAATGCTCCGGCCAGTGTGTACGTGACAGCCATGCCGAGCACATAGGTCAGCGATAGCAGAAAGGCGCGCAGTGTTGTGATGTTCTCGCCCTGACCAGCGATGATGCCGGAAAGGATGGGCACCATCGGCAGTACGCATGGCGTAAATGCAAGTAACAAACCGAGCCCTAAGAAGACGGACATTACTGCCGCAAGATTGCCGTCGGCGATCATGGTTGCCAGTCGGCTTTGTTCGGAAACCGGAGCGGCTTCTGTGGCTATTTCTATCTCATCCGCGGCGGAACCGGCAGGCATGTCGATAGCCAATAATATTGTTTGTGGTGGATAACAAATGCTGTCTTTTTTACAGCCCTGAAATTCAAGTTCTAACTCGACGAGGTCCGCAATCGGGCTGGCTCTTGATAGAGGCACACGTGCGACCACTTCGCCGTAGTAGACCTCTGTCATGCCATATTCAAGATCATCCACCTCGGTGCCTTCGGGCAACTGCAGTACACCTGTAGCTGCGTTTTCGCTAAGGACCGTCGTGATGATCTGATCTTTATAGATGTAATAGCCGTCAGCAATATTCCAGCGTATTTCGATATTGAAGGCGTCGATAGCATTGGCGCTCACAACAAATGCTTCGGCTGCGGGCAACGGTTGGCCACTTTGGTTTGGGGTGGTTTGAATAAACCCGGGTACGCCAGTGTTGTTCGCACCGCTGTCGCTTGGCAGTTGCACGGAAGCGGTCCAGCGCTGAGGCGGATAGCAGAGCCCCATGTCGGCACAGCACTGTGATTTTACAATTAGGTTGAATGGCTGGTTGCTGTTGCCGGTGTAGGGGATGCGGATATCAGCTTTGTTACGGAATATCTCTGATTTGCCGAAAAACTCATCCTCATGGGTTTCACCCACCGGAAATATCGGTTTTTGTAACTCAATGTCCGGATTGCCGCTTTCAAAACTCATGCGCTTTTTATAGAGGTAATAGCCGGGTTCTATCTCCCAGCTGACAACGATTTCCGCGCTGTTTGCACTGGCGGTATAGCGAAATGCCT
>CBDTTT010000297.1:0-2592 GCA_965363345.1 uncultured Chromatiales bacterium | reverse complement strand
GAGTAATGCCGCAATGCCGTGGCGCAGAGCATCAGGGTCATCGGGCAAAGACTGTCGTGTGGTGCGCATGTAGCCGGCTTGTTGCAGCGATGCTGCCATCGCCCTGTCGTTGCTTGAGCGTATCTGGGCCTCGGTTATCGGCTTGCCAACATCCACAAGCTCATCGCCCGTCGAGACAATGGCAATTGTAGGAGTAGCAGAGACCAGCACTTCTGGGTTGCCGGCCGCGGCCAGCACAGCCATTTCCGCCGGGCCAATTTTTATGCCCGGTTGCAGCAGTACGTCACCTTGCTTGTGATCTGAGCCCTGCGGATGCACGAATTGTTCCGGAGTAATTGAGTGGTCGGCTTCTATCGTTGCAGTGTTCGCGGCAATGGAGATCCGTTCAACCGGAATCACGGTGTCAGCACCTGCTGGCATGACGGCACCGGTCATCACTTCTATGCAGTTGGCCTGGGGCAGGGTGAGTGCCGCCTTGCCAGCGGCCTGAATACCAGCAACCGGAAATGAATTGTTTTCGATGCAGTCTGACGAAATCGCAATGCCATCCATCGTGGCACGGTCAAATGGCGGTTGGTCTCGTTCTGCGTATACCGGTTCTCTGAGGATGCGTTGATTAGCGTTCTCAATAGCCACAGGCTCGCTTATTGCGGGTGGCATGCGCTCGAGAATAAGTTGTGTGGCTTCTTCAACACTGATTCTGAAGCGGTCTGTGGGAACTGCGGTACTTGCTTGTTTAGTCATTTGTGACAACCAAAATAATTTTGCCCTGTGCTGCATTCGCATCGAGTATTCGGTGAGCCTCTGCTGCGTCAGCTAAGGGGAAGCGCGTCTGTATGGTCGCTTTGATTGTGCCATCTGCGAGGATGGGCCATACAAACTTTTCCAGATCCTGAGCAATCAGTTGTTTGACTTCGGGCGGGCGGGACCTGAGTGTTGAGCCGGTAATGGTGAGTCGCTTCATAAGCACCTGCGCAAGATTAAGCTCGGCCTTTGCACCACCGAGAACAGCGATAACAACGAGTCGGCCATCAGGCTTAAGTAGTTTTGTATTTTGGGCAAGATACTTTGCGCCGACTATATCGAGTATGACATCGACGCCTTTGCACTCGCTCTTGATAACATCGACAAAATCTTCGTTCTGATAGTTGATGGATTTTTCAGCACCCAGGGTTTCGCAGAAAGCCGCTTTCTCGTCGTTACCGACGGTTGTATATACGGTGGCCCCAAATGCCCGACCAAGTTGAATAGCCGTGCTGCCGATGCCGCTGGCACCGCCATGAACTAACAGCGTTTCACCTTGCTTAAGCTGACCGCGTTGGAACAGATTGCTCCAGACGGTGAAGTAGGTTTCGGGCAAGCTGGCCGCATCTGACAATGACATGCCTTCGGGCACGGGCAGGCATTGGACTTCAGGAGCGACACAATATTCGGCATAGCCGCCACCCGTAAGTAGTGCACATACCTTGTCGCCCAGCTTGTAGCGACTGACGTCACTACCGAGTGCCGCGACAGTGCCTGCAACCTCTAGGCCTGGTATTTCGGATGCGCCCGGAGGCGGCGGATAGAGCCCCTGCCGCTGCAGACAATCTGGTCGATTTACACCTGCAGCAGTGACTTTTATCAGTATGTCCTGCGGGCCGGGCGTGGGAGTATGCATTTGGACTGGCTGTAAAACCTCAGGTCCACCAGGCTCTGAGATAGCAATAGCGGTCATGTATTTAGGGAACTGTGTGCTCATGGGCGATGTCTGCATGTTTGGGTTGTGGCTTTCGGTCTGGTAGTAGGAAAGAAGTATAAACCACTCCCCGAGACTGGCATTATTCGAATATGTGTTGCGCCATTGTTCGGTGTAACAGCCCGTTCGATGGGCTAACCCCTTTGGCTGAATTTATTTCAGGAAAGAAATTAGGTATATATAGTATGGAAGAGAAAGTAATCAGATTCCGCGATGATTCGTTGCAGGGGGCGAGTGTTCGTGATCAGTTTGGCAGAGCGTTACGCGATTTGCGTATCTCGGTTATGGACCGTTGCAATTTTCGCTGTCCGTATTGTATGCCCGAAGACAAGTATCATAAAGATTTTCAGTTTATGGGTTCGGATGAACGTCTCTCGTTCGACGAAATTACCCGGCTGGCTGGTTTGTTCGCAGGTATGGGTGTGCACAAATTACGCATTACCGGCGGCGAACCGCTTTTGCGAGCAGGCCTACCTGATCTGATTGGTGACCTTGGCGCAATTGAGGGTATCGATGATATTGCATTAACCACCAACGGTATTTTGTTGCCACAGCATGCATCAGCGCTTAAGGCAGCGGGTCTCGACCGGGTTACTGTGAGCCTCGATTCTCTCGATGACGATGTGTTCCTTAAAATGAGCGGTGGTCGTGGCAGTAAAGATAAAGTACTCAAGGGAATTAGTGACGCTGCCGAAGCGGGTCTAACACCGATAAAAATTAATGCGGTACTCAAACGCGGCGTTAACGAGGCATCGGTGTTCGAGTTGGTCGATCATTTTCGCGGCACGGGCGTGATCGTCCGGTTTATCGAATACATGGATGTTGGCACTATTAATCATTGGCAGCGTTCTGAC
>CBDTTT010000296.1:0-2611 GCA_965363345.1 uncultured Chromatiales bacterium | reverse complement strand
CTTTGCCGTAGGTCAGTTCATTTTCATTCTTGAACTTATCGATGATGGCTTGCTTAAGCGCAGGCGTGCCATCGACATTGGTGTACTTGGTATCACCATTGTTGATGGCCTTAATAGCGGCATCTTTAATGTGCTGGGGCGTATCGAAATCGGGTTCACCTGCACCCAAACCGATAATGTCCCGGCCTTCGGCACGTAAGGAGGCTGCTAAAGCGGTGACGGCCATAGTGGGAGAAGGCTTAACGCGCTTCACCCGATCGGAAACTGATAGACTCACTTGATTGTCCTAGAGTTAACTGAAGACCCGAGGATCAGGTCTTAACAACCCATTATTTTACGGCATTCCGAGCTCCCAACCAATACTCCTGAAGGATTTCGACAGACATTTTATGAGCGTTGAGAAAGATAAGTTTGAACTAGCCTCCGATTACGAGCCAGCCGGCGACCAGCCCGCGGCTATCGCAATGCTTATTGAAGGCCTGCGCGATGGTCTGGCAGGGCAGACCCTGCTGGGCGTAACCGGCTCTGGTAAGACGTTTACGATGGCCAATGTGATTCAGGCCGTGCAACGCCCGACTCTAATTCTGGCCCACAATAAGACACTGGCGGCGCAGCTCTATGGCGAGATGCAGGAGTATTTTCCGAAAAACCGGGTGGAGTACTTCGTGTCTTATTACGATTACTACCAGCCCGAGGCTTATGTGCCTTCTTCTGACACCTTTATAGAGAAGGATGCATCAATCAACTCGCACATAGAGCAGATGCGTCTTTCGGCAACCAAGGCGCTGATGGAAGGCGGTGGCGTCATTATCGTTGCAACTGTTTCGGCTATCTATGGTTTGGGTGATCCCGAGTCTTACTTCAGCATGATCCTGCATATGACACGCGGCGAGAAGATGAACCAGCGTGACATTCTGCGTCGTCTGGCAGAGCTGCAGTACACCCGCAACGAAATTGATCTGGTGCAGGGTTGTTACCGCGTTAAGGGCGATGTTATCGATGTGTTCCCGGCGGATTCTGAGAAAGAAGCTGTACGTATCGAATTATTCGATGACGAGATCGAGAACCTGTCGTATTTCGACCCGCTGACAGGCGAGGTGTTGCGCAGAGTGCCGCGCATGACGATTTACCCGAAGACACACTACGTTACGCCACGTGGGGTGCTGGTGGCCGCGGTTAAAAAGATTAAGGTTGAATTGAAAGAGCGCTTGGCTGTGTTGCGTGACCTGGATAAGTTGGTCGAAGCCCAGCGGCTCGAGCAGCGCACTATGTACGATATCGAGATGATTAATGAACTGGGCTACTGCAGTGGTATAGAGAACTACAGCCGTTATCTTTCCGGCAGAACCCCCGGCGAACCACCGCCATGTTTATTTGACTATCTGCCGGCCGAATCTCTTCTTATCGTTGATGAGAGCCACGCCTCGATTCCTCAGATAGGCGGTATGTACAAGGGTGATCGCTCCCGCAAGGAAACCTTAGTTGAATATGGCTTCAGGCTGCCCTCTGCTCTGGATAACCGGCCATTGCGTTTTGATGAGTTCGAATCAATTTCACCGCAAACTTTGTATGTGTCAGCAACCCCGCGAGCCTACGAGAAAGAGCATTCAGGACAGATTGCGGAGCAGGTGGTTAGACCAACCGGACTGGTCGACCCCGATATAGAGGTGAGGCCTGCAGGCAGTCAGGTCGATGACGTGTTGTCAGAGATTAATTTACGTGTCGTGAAAAACGAACGAATACTTATTACAACCTTAACCAAGCGGATGGCGGAAGACCTGACTGACTACTTGCATGAGCATGGGGTTCGGGTTCGCTATTTGCATTCTGATATTGAGACGGTTGAGCGTACCGAAATTATCCGTGATCTGCGCTTGGGTGAGTTCGATGTGTTGGTCGGCATTAACCTCCTGCGCGAGGGCTTGGATATGCCCGAGGTTTCGCTGGTCGCAATTCTCGATGCCGATAAGGAGGGGTTTCTGCGGTCGGACAGTTCCCTCATTCAGACAATGGGTCGGGCGGCCCGTAATGTTAATGGTCACGCTATTTTGTATGCCGATAAAATTACCGGCTCCATGCAAAGAGCAATGGCCGAGGTCGAACGACGTCGAGCCAAGCAGATAGCTCACAACAAAGCGCACGGTATTACACCGAAAACCATCATTAAGAAGGTTCGCGACATTATGGAGGGGGCCCGTGCCGGCGGCAGTCGCGCTGAGCGCTTGCATAATGTGGCCGAGCAGGGCGGCAAGTACGCACACTTAACCCCGCAAGAAGCCATGCAAAAACTCAAAGAATTCGAGAAGCAGATGCTAAAGCATGCCCGGGAACTGGAGTTTGAAGAGGCGGCCGCAATTCGTGACCAAATCTCCGAATTGCAGCTTCAGGCACTGGGTTTGCCCGGCACTAAAGCAGGCTAGCCTGTTTTGATTGTTTCGCGCAATTTCAATGACTTAAAAAATCGGCATTTTTCTTATGTAAAATCTACTGAAAACAGCCTTTTTTTAAGTCCTTGATTTAAAAGATGTTATTTTTCTAGATCGCCGTAAGCAAAACTATTTTGTGACCGGCATCACAGTTTCAGCCGGTTCGCGTTAGAGTCACTTAATAA
>CBDTTT010000295.1:0-2622 GCA_965363345.1 uncultured Chromatiales bacterium | reverse complement strand
CTTATTACGAACCTCCATAGCCGCGGCTTTTATCACGTCCAACGGAGCACCGGATAAACGAACGTCCAAATCCTTACCCGGTGGACCAGCTACATTTACTTCAAAAACAGTAAGTGCCTCTACGCCCGGCACGGGACGCATCTCTTCTTCCCAGGCACTTATAAATGTGGGGGTACGCACTTCACGGAGATCACTAGGCGTTAGCTCAAGCGTATAGCCTCCGACATAATCACCCTGTATAGGTGTGTCATTCGCACGGCCAACGCCCGAGCCCAAAGAGCCATAACCAAAACCGATGACGGTACCTATTCCGCCCCCCAGCCGCTCTTCGACAGCATAGGCCGCACGCTCCGCCTCAAGCACCATGCTTTCCGTAACATCACGACCCGAGCCAGGGCTCAACGCAATGTTTACCGCGATGTAATCTGTTTCAGGCGCAGGAAAGAAATCGAAACCCACACGGCCAGACGCCATCATGAGAACGGCTATAACGAACAGACAGAGCGTTGCTAGAATCGTGCTGTAACGGTTTGCAAACGCAAACTCGGAAGCCGCCGCAAAACGAGTCTCGCGGAAGGCCTTAAACGCTACTTCAAACTTCCCGGGTACCTGTTTGGGTTTACGCTCCATTGCTTCCAGAGAACCGCGCAAATGCATCGGCAGCACCAAAAAGCACTCGATCAAACTCGCGATAATAATCAGGACTATGGTGATCGGCAGTTCCCGTAGAATCATGCCAACCGTCGAACCCATAGTTAGAATCGGTGAAAATGCAGCGATAGTTGTTATCGATGCGGCCAGAACCGGCACGCTCATAACCTGAGCAGCGCGCAATGACGCGTCAGCAGCCGATGCGCCCTGACGGTGCAAAAATTCGGCATGCTCGCTCACTACAATCGCATCATCGACAATAATGCCGAGCCCCATAATGATCGCAAACATACTAATCATATTCAGGCTTAAGCCAAAGAGCGCCATACCGCCAAGAGTCAGGAAAATAGATACGGGAATGCCCGCAGCAACCCAGAATGCCGTGCGTCCGTTGAGGAACAGATACAGAACGATGAGAACCAGCACCAACCCCATAAAGCCGTTCCACAACAGCATGGATAATCGCTCCCTGACCTGCTCAGCAGCCACATCAAACATTTCTACTTTCATCGTTGGCGGCAGTGTCGCCTGTAACTTTTCGACGTAGGCCTCAACCTTGCGTTGAGCATTCAAAGAATCGACACCGCGACTGCGCTTGATCACAATACCTATCGACGGGTTACCCTTAACGAGATGTGATGCAGAACCTTCTTCAAAAGCTTCATACACCTTTGCCATATCTTTGAGTCGCAGTTTCTCACCACTCTCCATAGACATGACTTCGATATTTCCCAGCTCGGCTGCATTGCGCGCCAGACCTTCACTACGGATCTGTCGTGAAACACTGCCGGAAAACACCTTCCCTGCCGGTAAATCGATACTCTCGGCACCAATACGCTGTGCCACATCGTCTAAGCTCATGCCCAAACGACGTAACTCTGTCTCAGGAACATCAACCCATATTTCAGTATCACGGGCACCATTTATTGCGACCGCCGCCAGCCCCAGGTCAAGCAGATCGTTTCTGACTTGCTGCGCCAGGAGTTTTAAAGCCACTTCGGAAAACGGACCTGAAAGCTCCAGCCTGCAAACCAGTTCATTCGGCAAGACCTGCGTAATAACAGGCCTCTCGCTATCAGTAGGAAACGTAGTAATACGTGCAACAGCTGACTGAATATCAGTAAGCCCCTTAGACAGGTCAGAACCTTCTTCGAAGGTAACAACCGCGGTAGCTCGTCCTTCAAAAGCAGTTGAGTCGACCCTATCCGCGCCCTCTACAAATCTGAGCTCGCTTTCAAGCGCTTCGAGCACATTGGCTTCTACGTCACGAGGACTAGATCCCGGCCAACGAACATCTACGGTAATCAGGTCAAGCGTAAAATCCGGCATCAGTTGGCGGTTCAACTGGCTCAGGCCCCATACACCGGCAAGCAGCATAAGAATCAGCAATAAATTGCCGGCCACTTTATGACGAGCAAAAGTCTCCATTAATGTTGTGGGAATCATAATCTAGCGAACCTCCGCCCTTGCGCCGACACCAGCCTCACGCAACTGAGTGGTAACAATCGGCTCACCACTCTTAATAGTTCCGCCCTCAACCGGACGGAAGAATACCTGACCTTCGGAAAAGCCTAGTACTTCGACGCTCTCCCTCACAAGACGCCCTTCACGCACAACATACACGCTAGCATCAGAATAAAGCGCTGAGTCCTGCGCTCTAATTACATTTTCATAAACCTTATCGGCAACGTTGATCGACACCAGGGCACCAGGTCGTATGCTTGTGAAACGATCAGTATCATCAATGCTGGCATAAATCATCACGCCGCCCATGGTGGAGGTGATCTCAGCTCCGGCACGACTAATGCGACCATCGAACTCCACGCTCTGATTCCCTACTTCCCAGCTGATCTTAACTTTACGTCCTTCCAGAGTTTCTTGGGCGGTCAGCAAGCGGCCGAACTGAGCATTGCTCAATGAAAACCTTACCTCGAGGCGATCCAGATCGATAATGTCTGCAAGCCGGTCGCT
>CBDTTT010000294.1:0-2625 GCA_965363345.1 uncultured Chromatiales bacterium | reverse complement strand
GAAGACATTGATCTGTCTGCGTTGCCATACGCTGTAGATGGGTTGCAGGAGTTGATTGCAGATTACCGCAAGATGCCGATGCTTGATCTGAAGCGGGCCTATAGCTCGATGTTCGAAGTGGGCAGTGATGGACCGCCGGTGCCAATTCGGGAAGACTTACAGTTAGGTCAGAAATCTGGTGTGCGTGAAGAATTGGTAAGGTTTTACGATTTCTTTGGTTATAGCCTCAGTGAGAAGTTTGCCTGGGCACCGGATCACCTGTCTTTAGAACTTGAGTTCATGCAGTTCCTTGCTGTGAGCGAAGCAGAGTATCTTGATCAGCTTGCGCATGGCGAAGAAACCGAAGGCGATCTGTCTTCATTCCAGTTGGGACAGTTTGATTTTCTTGAACGACACCTGATTAACTGGGTGCCATTACTGCTGCACGAAGTACAAAAGCAAAATGCTGATTCTTTTTTCTGTCGCGTCGTAAGCGTATTACGCGATTTTCTGGCAGCCGACTTTGAGTGGCAGGCCGGAACCATTGCAACACCCACAGCAAAAAAATGACCCAACGGCAGGTAGCGATGGTTATCGACCTGAACAAAAGAATGGAAGTGCCTCTTCAGTATTCCGGTCAATACGCCTGATTTGAAGATTGCTTAAACTGTGAACGATCAAGCACAACTATCGGGTGGTTCTTGGTTTCGCATTGACCCCGAGTTTGTTCATGTTTGTTCAAAAATGGATGGGTTTGCAAAGGAGCAATGCATCTTTGTTCCATTTGCCTGAAAATTGAGCCATTACAAATGGAATAGGCTTTTGAAGAGGGCGGCATGTGGTCTCCCAAACTCTTGATTTTGCTCTGCATCTATCGGTTATTTTGCGCACCGCTATTTTGCTGCTAAGCTTTGTTGAATTCACAATTAACTGCCGAAAATTACTATGAATCTAAAACGTTATCTCAGGCTTGGAGTGGCAGCAATTGTTGTTGCTGCGTTGGGTATAGGTGTTTCGGGGTGTCAGCCTCCCGACAATGTTGATGTAGAACAGTCCGGTGCAGCTCAGCCGGAATCTGCTCAGCTAGATGCAGTTGCTATCCAGGCGCGCGAGCGAAATGAAGTTGGCGGTAGCTACGGCAAAAATGGTGTGGCACCTTTCGGAATGGCACAGCGCCTGCCGAAACAGCTCGATGGTGCAGCAGCTGATACTGATAAGGGTGAGGCCGCTTCATCTACAGCAGCGTTGCTTGCCGAGCAGAATGCTTTATACGGTGTGCATTGTATTGCTTGTCACGGTGCTGATGGTCTGGGTGTTGAGCCTTTGGGTGTGACCTTGGTGGGTTCACCTTTTGTGAAGGCCAAATCAGCAGAAGAGCTGGTAGCGATGCTGAAAGTCGGGCGTATGCCGGATAGTGCGGATAGCGTGAAAGGTCGTGTGATGCCTGGTTTCGCCTGGATGTCAGACGAGCAACTAACTGATCTTGCCGGCTTCCTAAAAACTCAAAACCCTTAATTTGTTAAGTGTTTCGCCAAGAAAGCCGCAGTAGATACTGCGGCTTTCTTGTTTCTGGTGTTTGTAGCGGTCGCTCTTTGGACGGCTTGTGCGTTAGCGCTGCTACTCGCCTAGGAGCGAATTAGGATACCCATCTGGAACTCGCTATCGGTAATCATTCATGTCGCAATCCTCCGAAGTAAAACCTGCCCAACAAACAAACTGGCCGAAACCTACTATTGCATGGTGGACGGTTGCAGTGTTGGTGATGGCATTTATATTCTCAATCGCAGACCGGATTATTATTAGTCTGTTGGTAGATCCCATTAAAGCTGACCTGCAGCTTGATGACACCGATATGGGTTTACTTATGGGACTCTACTTCGCTTTATTTTACGCGTTGATGGGTCTGCCTATCGGGCGTGCCGTCGATAAGCGCAGTCGCCGTCTTATTGTCGGTTCAGGCATCTTCTTGTGGAGTGTGATGACGGCAGTATGCGGCCTTGCAAGAAACTTCACGGAATTATTTTTGGCTCGTGCCGGCGTCGGTATTGGGCAGGCTACTTTGTCACCAGCTGCCTATTCAATGATTGCCGACTCATTCCCTAAAGAGAAGCTGGGAAGGGCGCTAGGTGTTTATCAAGCAGGTGCCTTTTTGGGCGTTGGCTTTGCTTTGATGTTTGGTGGGCTCGCGATTCGTTTCGCAGCCACAGCTGACGATGTCAGCCTTCCATTGTTGGGTGCGGTTGCTCCGTGGCAGCTAGCATTTATTGTTATTGGTTTGCCCGGAATAATTGTTGCCGCCCTGATGTTTACGGTTAAAGAGCCTATACGACAGGGTACGAAGTCTTCGACGGCAGAAGATATCAGCATCGGCCAGGCCGTAGGCTTTGGCGTAAAGCGTTGGCGCGTATTTCTGGCGCATTTTACGGGTTTTGCGCTACTGGCTTTGCCCATGACTACTCTGGCAACCTGGGTGCCGGTGTACTTCATGCGTGTGGTGGGTATGTCACCACCGGAAGTAGGCCTGAAGTTGGGTTTGATTGTGTTGATTTTCTCACCCGTGGGCGTTATCGCTGGTGGTTGGTTGTCGGATAGTTTGCTGAAGAAGGGCATGACTGATGCGCCATTACGGGTCGCTGTAATGGCAGC